>JBGVOJ010000329.1:0-3567 GCA_045126415.1 Eubacteriales bacterium
CGGCGTTCAAGTCTGCGGCGGAAGGCGTAACCGTACAGTTCTGATTGGAGATGGAACGTCCCATTCGCAATTCGGCAAAAGCGTTGATTATCCGTGACGGAAAAGTGGCGGCCGTGCGTCTCGAAGACAGCGATGGGGTATGGTACATTCTTCCCGGCGGCGGACAGGAAACCGAAGAACTGCTGCCGGAAACGGTATGCAGGGAAGCGGCGGAAGAACTCGGACTGCGCGCGGAAGCGAAGGAGCTTGTGTTTGTCATCGAAGGACTGCACGGCGAACCGTTCCACCGCGTCGATCTGGTATTCCTGTGCGAAGACCGCGGCGATATCGAACATGCCGTCCTGCACGGGGATACGAATCAGACCGGCATGGACTGGCTTGATATCTCAACGCTGAACACCGCGCCGCTGTATCCGTCGAAACTCCGCCGGCAGATCATGAATCTGTACGAAGGGAAGCCTTATAAAGTATACCTCGGCAACGAGGAAGCCGGCGATCCGGAAGTGACGGACTGAAAAGGAGGTACCTGCCATGGGAGCATTTTTTGTCACGGTTTTCATGGGATTTGTCGGCACGTTTATTGACATGATTATTGTTGAGAATCTGAGGATGGATGGAGACTTCGGTGCGATTCTGGCGATTGCCACGATGGGTTCCTTTATCCTGAGCAGAATCGGCAGAAACGATCCGGCCGACGAAAATACCGTCTATAAACAAGCCGAAGAGGAATTGGAGCCAGACGAATTGCCCGCGGAAGAACCGGACCCGGAAGAATTGGAACAAGACGAATCAGACAACGATACAGATCAAACATAAAAAATGGAGGAACAACAATGTTCAACGGACTTTGTGCTGACTTAAACGATATTTCCAAGCTGTCGTTTGCAAAGACCCGCTCGGTCTGCCCGGAAAACTTCACGGGTGAAAAGGGCAAGGCAGGCATGGCGGAAACCGGTACGGGTGCATCCTGCGCGCGTGACCTCGGCCGCGGCTGGAAGATTTCCCCCTCCGTGCCCGTTCCGGCGCACACCACGTTCACCCTCTGCGACATCCACGCGGAAGGCGCAATCAAGCACTTCTGGATCACCGGCGCAACGAACTGCTGGCGCTGGCTGATTCTCCGTATGTACTGGGACGACAGCGACATCCCCGCAGTGGAATGCCCGCTCGGCGACTTCTTCTGTACCCCGAATGCGGAAGTATATGCACAGATCAACTCCCTCGCGGTCTGCGTGAACCCGAAGATCGGGCTGAACTGCTACTGGACGATGCCGTTCAAGAAGCGCGCCCGTATCACGCTCGAAAACATCAATGACAGCGACGCGACGATTTACTACCAGATCGACTACGTCGAAACCAAGCTGGAAGACGAAATCGCGTACTTCTGCGCGCGCTTCAACCGCATCAACCCGCTGCCGTACAAGACGGACTACACCATCATCGACGGCATCAGGGGCAAGGGCCAGTACGTCGGCACACATCTCTACTGGGGCGTGAACAACAACGGCTGGTGGGGCGAAGGTGAAATCAAGTTCTTCATGGACGGCGACACCGAATTCCCGACCATCTGCGGTACCGGCACGGAAGACTACTTCTGCGGCGCATACAACTTCGACGTAAACGGACAGTACCGCGAATTCTCCTCTCCGTACACCGGCCTGTCGAAGGTCATGCGCGGCAACGGCGCGTACGATGTCAGCCAGAGATTCGCTCTCTACCGCTGGCATATCACCGACCCGATCTACTTCGAAAACGACCTCCGCGTAACGATTCAGGCACTCGGCTGGCGCAAGGACGGCAAGTACCTCCCCCTTCAGGACGACATCTCTTCCGTTGCCTACTGGTACCAGACCGCCCCGTTCACCGAATTCCCGCCGCTCCCGGACAAGGATTATCTGGAAATTATTTAAATGGAGTTTCTCGGGGAAAAACTTTTTTCAAAAAGTTTTTCCCCGAACCCCTTTTCAAAAACTTTCAAACTGGAAAAGGAGAAATTGAGTATGGCCGCAAAGTCTCTTTATGTGATGGCGGGATTTGATGCGGAGACGGAAGAACGTCTGGCGGAACTTCAGAACCTTCTGTATGCAAACGGATTCACCGGAACGCAGACGAAGGGCATCCCGTTTCATCTGACGCTCGGCTCAAGACCGGCAGATGAAGAAAACGAAGAATGGCTGCTTGAGATCATGCGTGAAGTTGCGGAAATTTCGTTTGACTTTACCGTGACCTTCAATCATATCGGCATTTTCTCCGGTGGAAAGGTTCTTTTTGCCGCACCCGATACGGAGATGGAACTCCTGCATCTGAACGGAAGCTTTGATTTCTCCGACGACAGCTGGACGCCGCACGCCACCCTCCTGATCGACGAACCGTCCGTGATTCTTGAAGCACTCCCGCTTGTACTTGACAACTTCCGGCCGTTCACCGGACGGATTGACAAGCTGTATCTGTACGAATTCTTCCCGTCCCGGCATATTGCGACGGTCGAACTCGGTGCGGAAAAACGGAAGCTCGTGCAGGCGTGGCTGGATGCCTTTGCTTCCGATATTCCGGAAGATATGCTTCGCGACCATGTGCTGAAATCCTGCAACCTCCTGTGGCACACGTTCACATGGGGCGAGAGGGAATGTCTCGAAGGGGAAGAGGCAAAACAGGCGTTCGATGCGCTCGACTATACCGAAGCGATCTGTTTCGAGAACGGCTATTCCATCTTCGATTTTCCGCGCATTGACAATGTCCACACCGTCGGCAAAATGACCGCCGCCGATCTGGACCAATATTCCGACATCTACCTCACCGCACCGGATTTCTCATGGACATATGTTCATACCCATGAAGACCCGTTCTGCGGCCCGTACTTCTGCAGAAAATAAACCGGAGGATTCCCAATGCTCAACAAACTTTCAAAGAAAACCATCGAACGTCTCTGGGCGGCGAGTCTGATCGTGATCAGCGTGATCCTGCTGATTCTGTTCGCGTCCTCGCTGCTGGATATGGAACTGCCGATGCTCATGATCCGGATTCTCGGCGTGATCGACTTCCTCGCCATTCCGGTACTTGCATGGACAACCTACCGCAAACTGAAGCGTCCTTCCCGGAAGTCTGCTTCAAAATCCACGAAAGACTAAGGCATGTATCCATTCGATACCGCCTTTTTCTTTTTTGCAAAATTTTCTTGACAAAACAGGTTTAATGTGTTAGACTACACATATAAGGTTGAACGCATTAAACCGATTCCGTCAAAGGAGGGATCCGCCATGGCAACCCCGAAAATTTTTGAAAGCGAGTACCGTTTCTGCACCATCCTCTGGGCACACGAACCGGTCAGCAGTACCGAACTGGTCAGACTGTGCAGGGAACACCTCGGCTGGAGCAAATCCACCACCTATACCGTCATCAAACGCCTGTCCGACCGCGGCGTCCTGCAGTGCGAGAACACCATCGTGACCTCGCTCGTCTCGCGGGATGAAGTGCAGGCGGCGGAAATTGACGAACTGGTCGAAAAGAAGTTCGAAGGTTCGCTGCCCGCATTCATTGCCGCCTTTACGAAGCACAAAAAACTGACCC
>JBGVOJ010000330.1:0-2871 GCA_045126415.1 Eubacteriales bacterium
TTTGCGAAAAAATTCGCATAATATCCTTTGTCTTTCAAGGACAGGATCATCTGCTCTGTGATACGGTCGCTTTCCCGTGCTTCCTGTGCCCCGGTATAAAATGTCAGAGACATATGGGTCTTTCCGCCCACCGTCGTCCGCGAAATCCGCGGAAAATCACAGTCACAATTACAGAAATCCACCGTCTGACCACAGCGCGGGCAGGACATCTGCCGTTCCCGAAGGTATTTGGCGGCACAGTCCACGCAAAGTTCAATCTTTCCGCTGCTTTTCTTTCCGCAGAATGCACAGACAGGCGGACAGAGCAGATCCAGTCCTTTCTTTATCAGACGGTCTGCGCGTCTGCTTAAATGGTCAAATTTTAACATATTTGGATCACCCCGCTTTTATTATGCACTATTTTGCCGCGTTCTGTCAAGGGAAAATGGATATTTTATTTAAAAAATATTACGGAGCCTCTTGACAATTCGGTGAAAATGTCGGATAATATACCTGTGAAAATAAAATTTTATCCATCGGAGGACATAAAATGAAAATTGGTGCTCAGTTTTACACAATCCGTGATTACTGTAAAAATCTCGATGATTTTTCCGAATCGCTGAAGAAGGTGGCAGATATCGGTTATACGACCGTTCAGATTTCCGGTACCTGCGCATACGAAGCGGACTGGCTTGCAGAACAGCTCAAGGCCAACGGCCTGACCTGTGGTATCACACACTTCAACTATGATCGTATCGTGAACGATACCGAAAAGGTCGTTGCAGAACACAACACGTTCGGCTGCAAGCACATCGGTATCGGCGGATTCTTCGGCGGTGTAGCCGGTCTTCCGAAGTTTGTGGAAGAAGCAAAGCCTGCGGCACAAAAAATCCATACTCTCGGCTCCCAGTTCATGTACCACAACCACAACTGGGAATATGAAAGCAAGCTCGATGACGGCCGTAATGTCATGGAAGCGCTTGCCGACCTCTTCACACCCGAAGAAATGTGCTTTACTCTCGATACGTACTGGGTCAAGTACGGCGGCTACGAAGTAATTCCGGAAATCAAGCGTCTTGCCGGCAGACTTCCTGTTGTTCACTTCAAGGATATGTACCTCACCGAATCCGGCGAAAAGAAGATGTCGTGGGTCGGCGGCGGCAATGTCCTCGACTTCGAAAAGATCGTACCCGCGTTCATCGAAGCAGGCACGCAGTACGCTTACATCGAACAGGACAACTGTAACGGCGAAAACCCGTTCGACTGCCTCAAGAAGAGCTACGATTATCTCCGTTCCCTCGGTCTTGAATAAAATGAAATTTTTCGGGGAGAAGCTTTTTGAGAAGTTTCTCCCTGTTTTGTTCTGCATCCGTATCAAATTCATGTACTTTTACAGAAAGGACACCCCATGACAAAGAGAGAACGAATCCTCCTTGACGGTATCTGGAAGGGGGCATATTCCGCAGAATGTGACATGCCGACCTGCTTTGCCGATGCCGTTGCCGCCGGAATGAACGAGATCCCAGCAAACGTCCCGGGTTCCCTTGAGACCGATCTGGAAACTGCCGGCATTCTTCCCGAAATTTTCTTCGGTGAAAACGTCCTCGAAACCTACAATTACGAAAATGTCCACTACTGCTATTCCCGTACATTCGCCTATGAACCCGGGGATACCGACGATGTCCTCGTTTTCGAAGGTATCGACTGCTTCGCGGACATCTATGTCGACGGCGTGAAGATCGGTGACTGCGACAATATGCTTTACGGCAGGGAATATCCGCTGACCGGTATTTCCGCAGGCGAACATGAACTGTTCGTTCATATCACTCCCGCGGCGATCGAAGCTCGGAAGCATCCCGTTGCGCCTTCCATGAACGCGAACGAATTCAACTACGATTCGCTGTATGTCCGCAAGGCACCGCATATGTACGGCTGGGACATCATGCCCCGTCTGGTTTCCTGCGGTATCTGGAAGCACGTGTATATCGAACGCCGTCCGAAGTACCACATCGACGATCTGTTCCTGTACACCCAGCGCTGCGATGAAAATTACGCCACCATCAAGGCGACTGTCACCACAACCATCGGGAATGTCAACGTCCATGACCGCTGCTACATGAAGTTTACCGGCGTCTGCGGCGATTCGAAATTCGAATTTACCCGTCCGATGCGCCACAATACCTTCGTGTTCACCTTCGGTGTCGACAAACCGAAACTCTGGTTCCCGCACAACTACGGTGATCCGAACGTCTACACCGTTACCGCAGAACTCTACATACAGGACAAACTCTGCGAAACCCGCGAATTCACATTCGGTATCCGCACCGTGCAGCTCGACCGTACCAGCACTACCGACAAGGACGGAAACGGCGAATTCTGCTTCAAAATCAACGGCAGAAAAGTTTTTGCGATGGGTTCCAACTGGGTACAGGTCGACGCGATCCACGCCCGTGACGAACAGCGTCTGCCCGAAATCCTTCCCATGCTGACCGACATCGGCTGCAACATCGTCCGCTGCTGGGGCGGCAATGTCTACGAAAACGACATTTTCTATAAATACTGCGATGAACACGGCATCATGATCTGGCAGGACTTCTCTATGGCGTGCGGACTCTATCCGCAGGACGAATACTTCCAGAGCATCATGCGCCGCGAAGTTGAAGCGGTCGTCAAGAGACTCCGTAATCATCCCGCGATCATCCTCTGGGCAGGGGACAACGAATGTGACTGCGCGTATTCCTGGGGCGGCGACCACCGTGATCCGAACGAAAATGTCATCACCCGTAAGGTTATTCCCGAAGTTCTCCGCATCCACGACTTCTCCCGCCCGTACCTGCCGTCCTCGCCGTTCATCGATGAATATGCACACCGCAACGGCGGCAATATCTCTGA
>JBGVOJ010000331.1:0-3208 GCA_045126415.1 Eubacteriales bacterium
ATGCGAAGAAGGAACTGCTCACGGCCGAAGTGGTCGAACTGCTGACTTCTCCGCTGGAACTGGCGGCATACAAGAATGCCATCATGGAAGCCATGTTCAAGGGCACAAAGCGCAACGTGGAAAGCGAAAACACATCAAAAAACGTAACAGTCGGGTAAATGACGAGGAACTCTTTACCCGACTGCTCTATTTCGGAACGGCACAGCTACATCTCGGTTTCGAAGAAGTGTGGCTGATGCCGTTCGGCTATTTGCTTGACCTTTGGGAATGCCACCGGCAGTTCACCGGATTGGCGAAACCGAAGCGCGAGATGTACATTGACGATATATTACCCGATGGAATCTAACAGACAGGAGGTGGTCGGATGGCAGACGATTTCGGGCTAAAAATCGGTCTTGAGGGCGAGAAGGAGTTCAAAAAAGCTCTCGCCGATATCAATCAGTCGTTCAAAGTTCTAGGTTCCGAGATGGAACTGGTGGCATCGCAGTTCGATAAGCAGGACAAGTCCGTCGAGGCTCTGACCGCCAGAAATACGGCTCTCAACAAGGAAATCGACGCGCAGAAACAGAAGATTTCCACGCTGGAACAGGCTTTGAAAAATGCCGCCGAGTCCTTCGGGGAGAACGATAAGCGCACGCAGAACTGGCAGATTCAGCTGAACAAGGCGAAAGCCGCGCTGAATGGGATGGAGAAGGAACTCGACAACAACGAGAAAGCCATCCGTGAGATGACCGAAGCGGTTGAAGCCGCCGATGAGCCGGTCGAAGAACTGAACGATGCCCTGGAAGAAGCCGCCGACACCGCCGAGAAATCGGGCAGCAAGTTCGAGAACCTCGGCAGCATCGCAGGCGGCATTGGAGCAGCCATTGGCGGTGCTGTTGCGGCAATCGGAGCGGCTGTGGTGGCGGCAGGTAAGGAACTGATCACGCTCGGCGATGACTACAACAAGTCGGTCAACACGATCTCCGCCGCCACGGGCAAAACCGGAGTGGAACTGGAATCCCTCGGCGAAACTGCAAAAAATGTGTACACACACAACTTCGGGGATTCGCTTGAAGATGTGGCGCAGGGACTTTCCGATGTCCAGAAAACCACCGGACTGATCGGCGCAGAATTGGAAAAGGCAACGGAGTCCGGTTTCGCTCTCCGTGACACCTTCGGCTACGAACTGCAGGAATCTGCCAGAACCGCCAATGCGCTGATGAAAAACTTCGGGCTGTCCGCAGAAGAAGCGTACAACATTATCGCAGTCGGTGCGCAGAACGGTGCGGATCAGAACGGCGATCTTCTGGATACTCTCAACGAATATTCCGCACAGTACGCCGCGCTCGGTCTGTCCGCCGAGGAATTCCTGCAGGGACTCATCGGCGGTGCGGAAGCCGGTGTGTTCTCCATTGACAAGGTGGGAGATGCGGTCAAGGAGTTCAACATCCGTGCCAAGGACGTCAGTGACACCACTATCGAAGCTTTTACTGCACTCGGTATGAACGCCGAAGAAATGATGGCTCGGTTCGCTGACGGCGGAGATTCTGCAAGGTCTGCTTTCTTCGAGGTAGTCAATGCGCTGAACGAAATGGAAGACCCGATGGCGAAGAATACCGCCGCAGTCAACCTGTTCGGTACGATGTACGAAGACCTCGAAGCGAACATCCTGCCTGTTCTGGCAAGCATGGAATCCGGCACGGTCGGGATGTACGATGCACTGGCGCAAATCAACGAAATCAAATACGATGACCTGAACTCGGCTCTCGAAGGAACGAAACGCTCCATCGAGGGCGTTTTTCTGCCTGCGGTCAGTGAGGTTTCCGGCGCAATCACGGACATTTTCTCGACCCTCTCCAACGAGACCAACAATGCAAACGGGGATTTCGGACAGATCAGCACGGCTATCGGAAATTCGGTCGGTGAGATTGCCATGGTGATTACCGACCAACTTCCCATGTTCATTCAGCTTGGCACAGACATCGTCGGTTCTGTCGGCAATGCGATTCTGGAAAATCTGCCGATGCTCATCGAAGTGACTGTGGAACTGGTCATGACGATTCTGGATGGTATTATTTCCGCTCTGCCGCAGATTACCGAAGGCGCAGTACAGCTGATCCTCGCTCTGGTGGACGGAATTGTTGAGAATCTGCCAACTCTCGTAGAAGCGGCAATCCAGATGGTCACCACACTGGCATCCGGTATTGCCGAAGCCATGCCGGAGTTGATTCCTTCTGTAGTTGAGATGGTCACGATGGTGGTACAGACGATCATCGACAATGTGCCGATGCTTCTGGATGCGGCATTGGAACTCATCCTCGGTCTGGCACAGGGCATTCTTGATTCCATCCCACAGCTTGTTGAGGCATTGCCCGAACTCATCACGGCAATCGTGGAGTTCATCATATCGGCAATCCCCCAGATCATCGAAGTCGGGATTCAGCTTCTGACCGCACTGGTCGAAGCATTACCGGAAATCATCCAAACCATCGTTGCAGTCCTGCCGCAGATCATCGAAGGGATTGTCACGGCTTTACTGGAAGGTCTGCCGTTGATTGTTCAGGCAGGAATCGACCTGCTTGTGGCACTGATTCAGGCATTGCCGGAGATTATTGAGATGATTATCGTGGCAATTCCCGAAATCATCACGGCGATCATCAATGCCTTCGTGGAAAACATCCCTCTCATTGTCGAGACGGGCATCAAGCTGTTCACGGCGATCATTGAGAATCTGCCGCAGATCATCAGCAAAATCATCCGCGCCATTCCACAGATCATTACGAGCATTGTCCGTGCGTTCACCGAAGGAATTCCCGATCTGGTGGACGTGGGCGCGAACATGATCAAGGGCATCGGACAAGGCATCATGAGCATGGCTTCATGGCTGTACGATCAGGCATCCAAACTGGTGGACAACGTGGTCAGCGGTGTGAAGTCACTGCTCGGCATTCATTCTCCCTCGACGGTGTTCGCCGGAATCGGTGAGAACATGGGTGCCGGGATTGGTGTTGGTTTCGTGGATGCCATGAAGCAGGTCGAGGAGGATATGCAGAAAGCCATCCCGACCGATTTCGATGTGGATGCGAACATTGGTGATGTGTCGGCAACAGGAGTTCCGTCCAGTCAGGCATTCAATGTAACAATTCCTCTGACCATTGATGGCAGCACCCTTGCCAGAATTCTCGCACAGATTCAGTGGTCGCAGAATGCGGTGTATGTGCGTAAT
>JBGVOJ010000332.1:0-4231 GCA_045126415.1 Eubacteriales bacterium
CCGGCACGACCGGAGAACCGAAAGGCGTTCCCATCTCAAAAAACAATCTGAACAGCTTTATCCGCTGGCTGACGGCGTTTCCGCCGCTGTCGGAATACCGGCATATTACTGTAATGAATCAGGCAAGCCTGAGCTTTGATCTGAGTGTTGCCGATGTGTTCTATGCCTTTTGCGGCGGTCATACACTCGCCGTGCTGGATCGGAAAACGCAGGAGGAATACAGCGGGATTTTCTCGTTTCTCATAGAAAATCAGGTCAATCTCTGCGTCGTGACGCCGACGTTCATGAAGCTATGCCTGCTGAATCCCGATTTCCGCGAAGAAAACTTCCCTCATCTGCACTGCGTCTATTTCTGCGGCGAACCGCTTGAGCCAAAGACCGTGCGGAAATTTTTCGACCGCTTTCCCGCCGTAACGGTCATCAACGCCTACGGTCCGACGGAAGCGGCGTCGGCGGTCTCCGGCATTGTGATACGTCACGAAATGCTCGTGGACACCCTCCTTCCGGTAGGCGAGTACGGAAACTTCGCCACGGACATCTCCATCATAAACGACGAAATCGTCCTGCGCGGTGACAGCGTTTTCAGCGGCTATGTAAACGGCATCACAGGCGGACATTTCACGGAAAACGGTATAAACGGTTACCGCACCGGCGATCTCGGCTTCTTCCGGGACGGGAAGCTCTATTGCCGCGGGCGAAAGGATTCCCAGATTAAATACAAAGGTTACCGTGTCGAACTGTCCGACATCGAACGCAATCTCGCGGAAATCGACGGCGTGCGGGAATGTGCGGTGACAGCGAAATATGACGGTACTGTCGTGAAAGCGATTCACGCGTTTGTCGTTCCCGAAACGGAAACCGCGCGCGATGCCGCACATCTGCGGGATGCACTGAAACAGCGTCTGCCGGACTACATGATTCCGAAGACCATCCGTTTTATCGAACGCCTTCCCATGAATCCGAACGGAAAAACTGACCGAAAGGCATTGAACGAATTATGAACGACATCTGCAAACTCCTGTACGAAATCTGCGAAGACGAAGCGGTTCTCAATCCCGACTGTGAGCTGCTCGACAGCGGTCTGCTCGATTCCTACGCGATGATCGAACTGTTCACGCGTCTCGAGGACGAAGGCATCGAACTCCAGCCGACACGCATCGACCGCAGCCGTCTGAAAACCCCGCGCTCCATCGCGGAACTTATCCGCGAATACCTGACAAACGAATCCAAATGACATTCTGAATCCATCGGAGGAAATCTATGTATATCATTTATAAGGACAGCCGTTTTTCCGTGTCCGACTCGCCGGAAAACGCCGTAGTCACCCTTGAAGCTCCGCTGTACCGCACGGACACCGAAGAACGCTTCCTCACTCTTACCGGAACCGGAATTTACACAGATGCCGGAAACCGCGTGGAAGTAACCGTCGAACAGAAAAGTGATACACTGTTCTACATCCATCGCAAGTGGACGAACATTTCCGACAAAACTGCGCGTATCCAGACCGTTTTCCGCGTCACGACCCATTTTGTCGTCGACCGTTACCTCATCCCGTGCGTGAACGTCAACGGGAACGAATTCGGCGCTGGCGGCGAACCGAAGGGGCTGGAACGTGACGGCAGAAAGTGGATTTTCGGCTACGACCGCGAATCCATCCCGTCCTGCACGCTGACAGAAAACGCGGATTTCGCCTGCGCTCTGTTCGCCTCGGCGGAAAGTGACGCGTCGCTGGAATCCTCGTGCAGCCTGACGAAAAATGCGGACGGCACGTTCACGCAGGAACTTTTCCATCCAGTCATCGAAGCACCTCTGACCTACGCCTACCGTGACCGTTACAGCCCGGAATACCAGACCTACCTCGAAATAGCACCCGGCGAATCCTTTGTGAGCGGCGTTTACCTGTCCGTTTCCCGTCCGCGCTGGACGAACTACGGCGTCTGCGACACGCTGGACAGTGCGCTCGGTCTGTACGGCGAAAACGTCCCCTATCCGGTGCCGGACAGAGAAAAGATCTGGAACAACTCCATCGTCTTCGCGAAATCGCTGATCACGCATTACAAAGATAAAAAAGGAACCATCATCGGCTTCCTTCCCGACGGACAGGGCGGCTTCTCCTACCGCGGGGACGAATGCTTCGAGCTGGCGTGGTGCGGTCAGAATATCCTGTTCTGCCGGATGTTCATCGAAGATTACATCCGCAGCGGAAATCAGAACAGCCTCGACGAAGCCCTCGAAATCCTCGACACCCGCGCAGAATTCTGCACGGCGAAGAGCGGACTCCTTGCGGCGCAGCTGAAGAGCTTCGAAAATCTCGACGCGGCAACGGCGGACACCTGCAACATGGGCTACGGCGCGTACGAATTCCTGCGCTGTTATGAACGTCTGCGCGAAATCGGGATTGACAAGCCGGCGTATTTTGAAGCGGGCAGGGGACTCTGCGACTTCTTCTGCGGACATTTCTCGGAAGAATACGGCTTCGGCAAGCAGTGGCGTCTCGACGGTACCTGCCTTGACAAGGGCGGCAGCATCGGTGCGTTCGTGATTCCCGCGATGGCGAAGCTGTACGAACTGACGAAGGATGAAAAATACCTCGCGATGGCGGAGAAGGCACTGAAATTCTACATCGAACGCGACCTCGACAAATTCGTCTGCACGGCGGGCGCACTCGACACCTGCTGCGTGGACAAGGAAACCGCAACGCCGTTCATCATGAGCGCGGTTCTGCTGTACGATCTGACGGGGAAGGAAATCTACAAGACCTACGCGGAAAAAGCGGCATATTACTTCACGTCGTGGATGTTCCACTACCAGCCGGTTTACGGACCGGACAGTGAAGTTGTCCGCTACGGCGTCTGCGTGAAGGGTCTGACCTCCGTTTCCGCACAGCATCACCATCTCGACATGTACGCGGGTCTCGCGGTTCCGTACATCCGCCGCGTAGCGGAGATCACCGGCGACGACCGCTGGAAGGTCCGTGCGGAAATGATGTGGCGTTCCATCCTGCAGTACATCGGCGACGGCGAACTCGTGATCCACGACGTCGTCCGTCCGGTCGGCAGCCAGAACGAAGCCCTCTTCCACTGCCGTTGGAACTTCGGTGGTGCGGAACGCGGCAACCTGAACGACTGGCTTGTCGCATGGCCGTGTGCATTCAGATTATCCGTTCTTGCGGAAGAGTTTAAGAAATAAAGTTATTGGGGAAGGAACTTTTTATAAAAAGTTCCTTCCCCAAACCCCATCTTCAAAAATTTTTAATCTGTTATGGTGACGAAGTTGGGTGCAGATTGACAGAAAGAGGAGTTTTCGTATGGCGGATAAAATTAAGATTGGTCTGTACGGCAGGAACGGGCATCAGATTCAGAATAAGCTGAAGGAGCATCCGGACGCGGAGCTGTGCGCGGTCTGTATGCCGGGAGAAATTCCGCAGGTACCGGAGAATGTTCGTGTGTACGCCACCCTTTCGGAAATGCTCGCGGACGAATCGCTCGAACTCATCTCCCTCTGTTCGCCGAAGCGTTCCGATCAGTCGGCGGATGCCGTCGCCTGTCTGCAGGCAGGGAGGCACGTTTACGCGGAAAAGCCCGCCGCGCTGACGGAAGCCGACCTCGACGAAATCCTCCGTACGGCGGACGAGGTCGGACGGGAATTTCACGAAATGGCGGACAGCATCTTTTACGAACCGTTCTGGACGGTGAAAAATATCGTGCAGAGCGGGAAAATCGGCGATGTCGTGCAGGTCTACGCGCAGAAATCGTACCCGTCGAATTTCGAAAAACGTCCGTGCGACGAGGAAACCGACGGCGGTCTGATCCGCTGGGTCGGCATCCACGCCGTACGCTTCATCGAGCATATCACGGGGATCCATGTCAAAGAGGTCCGCTCCGGCGAAACCCATCTCGGAAGCGATACGGGGATTTTCACAGCGGCATCGCTGGCGATGTCCCTCGAAAACGGCGGGGTTGCGTCGGTTGCGATGAACTACCTCAATCCGAAGGGATTTCCCGGCTGGGGGAACGAATCCGTCCGCGTCTTCGGCACACTTGGTATGGTCGAGCTGACCGACGGCGGAAAGCGTACGCACCTTTACACCGACCGCGACGAAGGCGAACTTGACCTGTCACAGTCCGACTGCCGCGACTATTTCGATCTGCTGATGCGTCATTTCCGTTACGGCGAACCCCTTCCGCTGACCCGTGAGGACGAATTTCACCCGCTGCGGGTGGTCATCCGT
>JBGVOJ010000333.1:0-2449 GCA_045126415.1 Eubacteriales bacterium
TGACGGCATACCTCGTCAACAAAGGAGAATATCAGCCGGAGAATGAAGCGTCGTTCGCACCCGCGCTGTGCAACCGCATCGACCGGAACACCGGCGGAATCGTGATTCTGGCGAAAAATGCCGCCGCACTCCGCGCGGTCAACGAGGCAATCCGCGAAAACCGCGTGCATAAGAAGTATCTCTGTGCCGTCCACGGAAAGCTGATGGGCGAAAAAACACTCCGCGCGTACCACCGCAAGGATTACAAGACCAACACCGTCCGCATTTCCGCCGACCAGAAACCCGGCGCGAAGGAGATCATCACGAAGTACAAATCTCTCGCGTACAATCGGGACCACGACCTGACTCTCCTTGAAATTTCCCTCATCACCGGACGGACACACCAGATCCGCGCGCACATGGAATTCATCGGACATCCGCTGCTCGGGGAAGGGAAGTACGGCGTCAACCGCGATGACCGGAAGCTCGGCTACAGTGCGCAGGCTCTGTATTCTTATGCGGTCGAATTCGAATTCAGCGAACCGGAATTTGCCTATCTCAACGGGAAAGTGTACAAAGTTCCGGACAAATGCGTAAAATTTATGGAGCTTTTCCGAAAATAAACGCCCTGAAAAAAGTGTGAAATCATTAAAAAATGTGAAAAACACTTGTAAATAATCCACGGTTCATGTATAATTATCTTTAACGATATATCAGCAATATAAATAATGAAAGCCTGAGCATACCATTGTGAGGTGATTGATTTTGGCATATACCTTCCGCGGCGGCATCCATGTGGAAGAATACAAAAATACCCGGCGCTGCCGCATTGAAGCTCTCCCCGCGCCGGAGAGCGTGACGATCCCGCTTTCCCAGCATATCGGCGCACCGGCGACGGCCATCGTGAAAAAGGGAGACTCTGTTACCGTCGGTCAGAAGATCGGCGATGTGACCGGCGGCCTCGGCTGTCCCGTTCATTCCAGTATTTCCGGTACGGTCACGGACATCGTGAAGAAAACCGCGCAGAGCGGGTTTCCGGTTGAGTATGTTGTGATCCGGAACGACTACAAGGACACCGTCTGTCCGGACATCCGTCCCGTTTCCAAGAAGCTGACCGAAGTCACGACCGAAGAAGTAATCGAGATCGTCCGGGAAGCCGGCATTTCCGGGATGGGCGGCGCGGCTTTCCCGACCTACGCAAAGATTCAGTCCGCGCTCGGCAAAGTCGACAAGATCATTGTCAACTGTGCTGAATGCGAGCCTTTTATCACCGCGAACCACCGACTCCTTCTCGAACATCCGGCGTCCGTCATCAACGGCATCAAGATTCTTCTGAAAGCACTCGGCGTCCGTACCGCGTATCTTGCGGTCGAGGACAACAAAATGGACGCGATTGAAAAACTTGAGGAACTGACGGCGGACAGCAAGATGATCTCCGTCAAGACCATGAAGACCAAGTACCCGCAGGGCGACGAACGTCAGCTCGTATATGCTCTTACCGGTGTGGAAATTCCTTCCGGCAAGCTTCCTGCGGACGTCGGCTGCGTGATCTTCAACGCCGAAACCTGTGCGGCCGTTTACCGGGCGTTTGCTTTCGGTACGCCCCTGATTTCCCGTATTGTTACCGTGGACGGCGACTGCGTCAAGCGTCCGCGGAATATTCTTGCCCCCATCGGCACGAGAGTCAGCGACCTTGTGGAATTCTGCGGCGGTCTCGTGCGTCAGCCGAAGAAGATCATCAACGGCGGTCCCATGATGGGCGCAGCGCAGTGGGATACCGAAATGCCCGTGACCAAGTCCACCAGTGCCGTTCTTCTGTTCTCGGAAAGCTTCGGCAAAAAGAGCGTGGAGACCCAGTCGTGCATCCGCTGCGGAAAGTGTATCCGCAACTGTCCGATGCATCTGATGCCCATGTACATTGCGCAGTTCTCGAAAATTCATGATCTGACGCGCGCGGAAGAGTACGGCGCAATGAACTGCGTGGAATGCGGTTCCTGTTCGTACAACTGTCCGGGCGGCGTCGAGATCGTTCAGCATATCCGCGTCGCCAAGGCTGCCATCAAGGCCGAAAAGACCCGACTCGCGGCGATCTCCAACCCCGAGAAATGAGACGTAGTTTGAGGTAAAATATGGATAAGAAAGTTGAAAATCCTTCCGTTCCGGCGGAACCGATCCCGGCAGCGGAAGAAACTCCGGCAGCGGGCGCGGGTCGGAAGATTCAGATGCCGGAGATGCTCGCGGTAGCGCCGTCCCCGCACATCAAAACGCCGGACACCACCGCGACGGTTATGTTCGACGTGATCCTCGCCCTGCTCCCCGCGTTTATCTGGGGGACGTATGTGTTCGGAACCCGTGCGCTTGCCGTTGCGGCGGTATCGATCGCGGCATGTATCGGCTTTGAAGCGGCGGCACAGTTCCTGCTGCACCGTCCCGTGACCATCAGTGACCTGTCGGCGGTCGTCACCGGTCT
>JBGVOJ010000334.1:0-2189 GCA_045126415.1 Eubacteriales bacterium
AGAACATTGGGGTCGAGGCTCTTAAGGTCGTTTATGATGTCTTCGCCGGCAAAGGAGGTGAGGCTGATCTGCCCATCGTCGATCCTTTGGGGCTTTTCGGGCGAGGGAGCCGACTCTTCGATCTCGCGCAGCACCTTTCGCGCCCTTCTGACAACGCTGTCGGGCAGGCCGGCAAGCTTTGCAACGTCGATGCCGTAGCTGTCGTTGACTCCGCCGCGGACGATCTTCTCGAACGGAATCTCCGCACCGACCTGATCTTCACCAACTACATCCGCGATTACGGCTGTGTCCTCTGGCAGATCGACTGGACGACCGAGCCGTCGGAAGTGCAGTACCTCGGCATTGTCCCGCTTGTGGGAAGGGAAGAAGCCGTCGGACGTCTTCTGAACGGGAACTATGTCACCACCATTCCCGCGTCGGAACTGCCGCCGGACGGAATCACGGAAGAACGCATCGGCCACCGGACGCTCGTCTATCTTCTCACACCGGAGGATGCTTTCATCCGCATTTACGAATGTTTCTTTGTCCGGCTGACGGACTCTGACCCGGCGGACGGCGAACCCCGCTTCGGACTGTTTTATGTTCCGGTCACGGACGAGGAGCAGACCGAAAAACTCATCGAAAAATACAATATGGAATAAACCACAGGAGGATATCCCATGCTGAAACAAACCATCTCGATTATCCTGCTTGCCGCTATGCTGACCACCGGTCTCACTGCCTGCGGCACAGGCGAAACCACAACAACGGACACCGCGTCCGCAAATCCGTCCGATTCCACGCAGACAACCGCCGATTCTGCCGAAGAAGCAGCCGAAACCGAGCCGGAACCGGATTATTCCGATTTCGTATTTCCGGAAGAAACGGACACGCTTGTCGTCTATTCGTCCGGTATGCTCACTCAGACGCTGAATCCGGCGATCAAAATTTTTGAGAAAATGTACCCGCATATCAACGTGGATTATCGTGTTCTCGGAGAAGATGAACATCAGACCCTGATCCAGACGGAAATCCCAGCAGGTGCCGGACCTGACCTTATGTTCTCTTACGGCGTTGACCTGCCGGACATCTATAAAACGATGGCAACCGGCGTTTTCTGCGATCTGAATCCCTATTTCCATAACGATGAAGAATTCAGCTTCGACGATTATATCACCGGCGCACTTACCGGCGGTCAGATGCAGAAAAAACAGTACATTATGCCGATCCAGTTTAACATGCCGATTGTCATGACCACGCTGGGAATTCTCGAAGAAAACGGCATTGCCCCGGAATCTCTGGATACCTACGAAGGCTTCCTCGATGCCGCTGCAATATTCAAGCAGAACAATCCCGATTCCGGTCTGCTCAGTTATGGTGCGGAAGAAGCCTATCTGACGGATCTTTATGAACTCTGCGGACTGAACTTCATTGACTATGTTGCCAACACCATTACGATGGACAAGGATGTTCTGGGCAAATTCGCGGATGTCTGCAAGCTCTACTATAATCCCAAGGCGACCGATCCGATTTCCGGAGATACAAAAAATTCATTGGCAGAACGGAAATATATGTTTGAACTCTTTAATGTTACCGACAGTTTTTCTCAGGTCTACAAATCCGCAATGGTTTCCCATTTTCTTGAAGACCCTGCCTACTTAACCCTTGTTCCTGACCCTTACGGCGGATCCACCGCTTATCTCATGACCTTTGCGGCAATTCCGAACGGTTCTCAGAACAAACTGAATGCTTACCGTCTGCTGAAAATTCTCCTCTCCGATGAAATCCAGTATGGATCAAAAGCGATTATCGGTATGCCTGTCCGTCAGGAATCCTTCCGTAAAAATTATACTGCCAGCATCGAAGATGTGGTGAGCTATGGATTTGCAGTGTCCGAAGAAGACTACAATCCGCTGATCGAAAAATGCTTCAACGTGACCCGCACCTTCGCAAGCCCGTCCATTATGCGCCGTTATCTGAAACTTGAACTGACTCCATACCTTCAGGGCAAACGTTCCTTCGACGACTGCTACGACAACCTCTACACCACCATCGAACTCTACAAGGATGAATAACTCATGAAACGAATTCTTTCTGTTCTTTTGCTCACAGCAATGCTGACCGCCTGCGGGACAGGCACAGCTACGACCACATCGGATGCTGTGTCCGGTGATACGAACACAGCGGATGTTTCTGCATCCGGTGATGAA
>JBGVOJ010000335.1:0-9234 GCA_045126415.1 Eubacteriales bacterium
TCCCTTCGGGCGGTCGACGATCATGTGTACGGTCGTTCCGAGGTAATCCATCGGTTCGGCAAGACCTTCGTTCATCCGGACGGCTTCGCGAACGTGTCCGTCAGCGTCACGACGTACTGCACGGGTCGCAGTGAGACGTTCGTACCCGCGCACGGTGAGTTCCGACATGGCGGATTCGGTATCGGTCACGGTCAGCGCGATGTCCGTGGGTTCCCCTTCCGCGTCGGTCACGGCGATGTGTACGATGTTCACACCGTACGGTTTCAGCACACCTGTGAGAAAACGGCGGCGCAGTTTTGCGTTGTATTCCTTCGGGTACAGGCTTTCGTCAAACGGCAGACCGCAGCGGTGCATGATCATTTCCGCCGTCTCGTCCGGCATGACGGTCATGACATCGATGGTGAGGTCGGCGCGGTAGTTTTTCGTCATAAAGGAAAGCTGTTCTTCGGACTGGTTCACGCCGCGGTCGCCTCGGGCGATGTTGCGGCGGCGGAGTTCGTCCGGCGGACAGGCCAGGTCGATCAGCGTGAAGTCACAGCCGGCGAAGATGCCGTTCACCAGTTCGATGTTGTGTTTTCCGAAGCGTTCGACGTATTCGGGCAGGTCAAGGAGCATCCCGTCAATGAGGACGGTGAATCCGGCGTCCACGCATCCGCGTGCGGCGTAATACTGCGCGGTGATCGTATCGGCTACGAAATGCCAGAACGCACTCTCATGTTTTTCGTACACGCGCGGGGACACCATATTGTGAAAAATGTCGTTGGAGAAAACGTACACCGGTTCGCTGCACATCGCCTTGACGCACTCCGCGACGGTGGTTTTTCCGCAGCTCGTCACACCGTTCAGAAAGATTACTTTGCCTGCCATAGATACCTCGTGAGTCAGAAATTTTTCTACATTATAACAGATTTCCCCCTGTTCGTCAAGTTTTACACCAGAAGATCGACCCATGTCATGACGGATTCCATGACCCGGGTCCGGGCAGAATGCTTGTCGTCTGCCGGAATGACATACCACGGGGCATAGCCGGTGTTCGTCCGGCACAGCATGTCGTCACGGGCACGGTCGTATTCGAACCGTTTCGCGCGGTTGCGCCAGTCCTCGTCCGTCAGCTTGTGAGCCTTGTACGGGTCGTCCATGCGGGCGCGAAACCGTTCCAGCTGCTCCTGTTCGCTGACGTCCAGCCAAAGCTTGACGACGATGGTACCGCCGTCGAAGAGCATTTTTTCGAATTCGTTGATTTCGCGGTATGCGCGCCGCCATTCCTCCGGACGGCAAAGTTCCTCGATCCGCTCGACCAGAACGCGGCCGTACCAGCTCCGGTCGAAAACAGCGATTTCTCCGGCGGCGGGAAGATTCCGCCAGAACCGCCAGAGGTAATGGTGCGTGTACTCCTCCGCAGTCGGTTTGGAAGTGGGGTGAACGCGGTACTGCTTCATGTCGAGTTCGCGCGTGAGGCGTTTGATGCAGCCGCTTTTTCCGGACGCATCGAGGCCTTCGAAAACGATGACGAGAGAACGGTTCGTCTCCTGCAGGAGTTCGGCGCACTCGGACATCATGGACTGCAGCGTTTTCTGACGTTTTTCGGCTTTTTTCTCGAAAAAAATAGGTTCGGCGGGAGTGATTGTCTGCATATATATTCACCTGTGTTTCTCTTTTTTCGTAGTATTTGCGCATCGGATGCAAAATTATACTTGAAATGTGCGGGGTTTTGTGCTACCATATTATAATTAAAAGAAATGGTTGTCAATGTACTATGAATCTCGAAAAATCCAGACTCGACACGCCCGTCACGGACTTCCGCGGCGTCGGAGAAGCACGTGCGGCGGCTCTCTTCAAAATGGGCATTTTCACCGCCGGAGACCTCCTCCGGTGTTATCCGCGCGCCTACCAGAACCGCGGCGACACCGTTACCCTCGCCGAAGTCCGCGAAAAACTGCAGAACGGCGAGTCCGACGGACCGTTTTCGGTCCTGCTGACGATTGCCGCCGAACCTTCGGTCAGCATGATCCGGCGCGGCATGACTTTGCTGAAAGTGCGCGCGTTTGATGAAACCGGTGCGGTCGAGATCACCTATTTCAACCAGACCTACCTGCGTGACAAGCTGACGACCGGCGCGTCCTTCCGCTTTTTCGGGAAATTCGTCCTGAAAAAATCGAAACTTGAGATCGCTTCCCCCATCTGCGAGCCGTACACGGAAGGCGTTCCCCTGCCGGACATCGTGCCGGTCTACCCGCTTTCCGCAGGTCTGACGCAGAAAATGATGGCATCGCTGGTGAACGAAGCCATGCGGCTGTGCGGGAACGAAATCGCGGAATTTCTGCCGTCCGACGCACTCGTCGAGCTGGGTCTGCCGACGCTGTCGTACACGCTCACAAATATTCACAAACCGGAGTCGATGGATGCGCTGGAAAACGCGAAGCGGCGGCTGGTGTTTGACGAACTGTATCTGATGTTTCTCTCAATCTCCCTCTCCGGCGCGAAACTGAAGCGGGAGAACACGATCCCGATGAAGCTCTCGCATGAAGACGCGGCGACGTTCAAGGCTGTACTTCCGTTTGAACTGACGAACGCGCAGCGGCGGTCGGTGAACGAGATCGTTTCCGACATGGGCGGGGAATTTCTGATGAACCGCATCCTGACCGGCGACGTTGGCAGCGGCAAAACGATTGTTGCGGCGGCAGCCATCTATACGGCGGTGAAAAACGGCTATCGTGCCGCGCTGATGGTGCCGACGGAAATTCTGGCGAACCAGCATTATGAAGATTTATCCGAACTGTTCGGGAAGCTGGGAATCACCTGTGCCCCGCTGACCGGTTCGGTGAAGAAAAAGGAACGCGAGAGAATCCTCGCCGGACTGAACGACGACGGGCTGGACGTCGGGAAAATCGACGTGGTAATCGGCACGCACGCGCTGATCTCCGAAGGAACCGTTATCGAACGGCTCGGACTTGCCGTCATCGATGAGCAGCACCGCTTCGGTGTGACCCAGCGTGCGGCATTGTTTGAAAAGGCGGCGGATGTGCACTGTCTCGTCATGAGCGCGACGCCGATCCCGCGCACACTGACGCTGGCAACGTACGGGAGCATCGACGTCTCCCGCATCGACGAACTTCCGGCGGGACGGCAGAAAATCGACACGTTCATTGTGGACGAACGCTACCGCGAACGTCTGAACGCGTTCATCCGGAAACAGAAACAGGAAGGACATCAGGTCTACGTGGTCTGTCCGGCGGTCGACGAGGCGGAGGAAGATCCGTACGCCAAAAAATACGACGGGAACGACGCCGACGAAATGGCGGACGTGCCGCTGGTGGAAAACTGGCGGGACACGTCGGTTCCGCTGAAAGCCGCGACGGTATTCGCGGAGGTACTGGCGGAAGCTCTGCCGGATCTGAAGGTCGGATACGTTCACGGGAAGCAGAAGCCGGCGCAGCGCGAAGCCGTTATGGCGGAGTTTGCCTCGGGGGAACTGGACGTGCTGGTCTCCACGACGGTCATCGAAGTCGGGGTAAACGTGCCGAACGCGACGCTGATGATCGTGGAAAACGCGGAACGGTTCGGATTGTCACAGCTGCACCAGCTGCGCGGACGCGTCGGACGCGGGAAGGCGAAATCGTACTTTATTCTGGTGTCCGACTCGAAAAATCCGGTGGCGAAGGATCGACTGAACGCGATCAAGAGTACATCGGACGGCTTCCGGATCGCGGAATATGACCTGGAAATGCGCGGTCCCGGGGATTTCATCGGGGAAAACGGGATCATCCGGCAGCACGGGCAGATGAATTTCACTCTTGCGGCGACGTGCCGTGACACGGACATGATCGAACGTGCGTCGTTCTACGCAAAACGGACGGCAGCGGACGATCCGGAGCTTGCGGAAGACGTGAACCGTCGGGCGGCGAAGCAGCTCGAACGGTTTGTGAAGGAACTTGGAAATACGCAGAATTAACATACAAATCCCATACAGAAAGGACCACATCATGAATCAGAAAACCACACGCGCGGACATGAAACTGATGAGCAAGCTGTTCATTCAGGACGCGAACGCCGACATCATGTATGACCGCGTACCGCTCTCCTTCAAGGTGAACGGCAAGGAAATGCACGGCATTCCCGCACAGTTCAAACGGACATACCGGCGCGAACGGATCGACACGAACATCATCCGCTACACTTACTCCGGTACCTGCGAAACCTGCGGTCTGACCGTCACGGCGATCCATCTCGAATACCGCGACTTCCCCGTTTCCGAATGGATCGCGGAATTCACGAATAACGGCGACGCGGACTCCCCGATCGTTTCCGACATCGTGCTCGGCGGTGACATCGCGGGCGACTTCCGGTCCTTCGTTCACGGCAACGGCGACACCTGCCGCGACGACGGCTACGAATGGTTCACCGACACGCTGGAAAACGGCGGCATGACCATCCATCCGCAGGACGCGACCTCCTGCAACGGCGCATTCCCGTACATGAAGCTCGTGTTCTCCGATTTTGTGATCCGTGCCGCGGTCGGCTGGCCCCATATGTGGAAGGCATCCGTGGAACGCACTGCGGACGGCGTTTCGTACTTCTGCGGTCAGCTCCGCTGCAATATGAAGATTCACCCCGGTGAAACGATGATCACGCCCAGACTGACCCTCATGGCAACCGCAGGTGACGAAAGCCGCAGCTGCAATCTGTGGAGACGCTGGTACCTCGCACACATTCTTCCGCGCGAAAGCGACGGTCAGCCGATTCCGCCGACCCTCTGCCTGCACCACTGGGGCTGCGAAGGCAAGCCCGAACATACGGCGGCAACCGAAGAAAACCAGCTTCTCGGCATCGAGGAATACGTCCGCCGCGGCTACACGCCCGACATCTGGTGGATCGACGCCGGCTGGTACAAATGCGACTACAACTGGCCCTACATCGGCACGTGGAAGCCCGACGCAGAACGGTTCCCGAACGGTCTCGGCCCGATCGGTGACGCGTGTGCCAAATACGGCATCCGCTTCCTGCTGTGGTTTGAACCGGAACGCGTGGTTCCCGGTACCGAACTCTACAACGACCACAAAGAATGGCTGCTTGCACCAGACGATCCGAACGGCAACCACCTTCTCGACCTCGGCAATAAGGAAGCCTGCGACTGGCTGATCGACCGCGTGGACTCCATCATCAAGGACAGCGGCATCCGCATATACCGTCAGGACTTCAACTTCAATCCGAAGCCCATCTGGGAACGCAATGAAGCCGAAGACCGCATCGGCGCGATCGAAAACGGTCACGTACAGGGCTATCTCCGCTACTGGGACGAGCTGATGTACCGCAATCCGGGACTGTGGATCGATTCCTGCGCGTCCGGCGGCAGACGAAATGACCTCGAAACCATGCGCCGCGCGGTTCCGCTGCACTTCACGGACGTCGGCTACGGTGATCTGCCGGTCAAGCAGAAGCAGTTCTTTGAAATGCACGAATGGATCCCCTATTTCCGTTCGCACAACATGACGTGGGACGCAAACCTCTGCACCGACGGCGTGGTCTACGAAGCGAACGACGAATTCTCCTTCCAGAACGCGATGGTTCCGTCCGTGACCTCGATGATCTGGTTCAACGGTCCGGACAGGGAATTCGAAACCGGCATCCGTATGCGGAAAATCTGGGAACAGGCGGCAGATATCATCCTCGCGGGCGACTACTATCCGCTGACCGCATGCCGCAAAGACTACCACGACTGGTACGTTGTCCAGTTCGACGACGCGGACAACGACCGCGGGTACATCCAGTACATCCGCAACACCCTCGCGGACGATGAAACCTTCACCGCAAAGATGTTCGTGAACGAAGGAAAGACGTACACGTTCACGAATTCCACAACGGGTGAAAAGTTCGTAAAGACAGCGGACGAACTGGCGGACGGTCTGACGATCGCTCTGCCAAAGAGAACCGGCGTTGTCCTGTTCTACGAAATGGCTTAAAAACAAAATCGCAGG
Source organism: Eubacteriales bacterium (assembly GCA_045126415.1). Lineage (GTDB taxonomy): Bacteria > Bacillota > Clostridia > Oscillospirales > CAG-272 > UMGS1696. Next base: position 5,976 of record JBGVOJ010000335.1, read on the forward strand.
GGGCAGGTCACCTGTCCCCCTGCATCTTCGATTCAGTTTGTGCAAAGCTGACGGTCTCCGCCGGATTTCCAGAGGCTGAATCGACCTTAATCAATTTACGGAGTACCCCTATGAAATTATCGGCTGGAAAATACAACATTATTATCGAAAACGGTGCGCTCACCCATGCGGGGGAATACGCACTGGAAACACTCGGCAGGGCAAAACGTGCGGTGATTGTCTCGGACGACAACGTATTCCCTCTCTATGGAAATACGCTGACGGAAAGTCTGAAAAAAGCCGGATTTGACATGGCACCGGAATTTGTCTTCCCGCACGGCGAAGCGTCAAAAACCATGACGACCCTTGAGCGGCTCCTCAACCACATCGCGGACTGCCGTCTGACCCGTACGGACGTGATTTTCGCGCTCGGCGGCGGCGTTGTCGGTGACCTGACCGGATTCGCGGCGGCGGTTTATCTGCGCGGAATCAAGTACGTACAGCTTCCGACGTCCGTCATCGCAGCGACCGACTCCTCCGTCGGCGGAAAAACGGCGGTCGACCTTGCGTCCGGCAAGAATCAGGCGGGCGCGTTCCACGAACCCTGCCTTGTGGTCTGCGACACGGGCGCGATTGCCACCCTGTCCCCGCTGTATTTCAGCGACGGCATGGCGGAGGTCATCAAGTACGGCTTCATCAGCGACCGTCCTCTGCTCGATCTGCTCACCGCAAAAAATGCCGCAGACTGCATGGATGACGTGATCGCGATGTGCGTGCAGGACAAGATCGACGTGGTCTCCCGCGACCTGTACGACAACGGCATCCGTCAGTGCCTCAATCTCGGTCACACGGTCGGTCACGCGGTCGAAGCGCTGTCCGACTACGGCATCCCGCACGGACACGCCGTTGCCATCGGTATGGCGGTCATCACCCGTGCGGCAGTCAACCGCGGTCTGTGTACGGCGGAAACGCTCGACGTTCTGCTGGAACTGCTCGAAAAATACGATCTGCCCGCAGATGTGCCGGAAGGATACACGGCGCAGCGGCTGTTCGACGTGACCCTGCACGACAAGAAGATGCGCGGCGGCACGATCACGCTCGTCGTTCCGGTAGAACTTGGAAAATCCGACCTGATCGACTATCCGGCGGAAGAACTGCTGCACATCATTGAGGACGGTTTACGATGAATACTACCTTACATAGCCCGAAATTGAGCGGTACGATCGACGCGATTCCGTCGAAATCCCATGCGCACCGGCTGTTCATCGCGGCGGCGTTCGCGGACAAACCGACCGTAATCCGGTGCCGTGCGGTCAATAAAGATATCTGCGCGACGATTGACTGTCTGAACGCGCTGGGTGCGGATATCCGTGAAAGCTCGGACGGCGTTTACGAAGTACAGCCGATTGCGGAGGATATCACCGGAAAGCCGGTGACACTCGACGTCGGCGAATCCGGCTCGACTTTACGTTTTATGATTCCCGTGGCACTGGCGGCGGGTGCGGACTCTGCGTTCGTCTGTCACGGCAGACTGCCGGAACGTCCCCTGTCCCCGCTGTACGAACAGCTCGTACAGCATGGTGCAAAGCTGTCCGCAAAGGGGACGAATCCCTTCCTTGCGTCCGGAAAAATTTCCGGCGGCGCATATGAACTCGACGGCGGCGTGTCGTCACAGTTCGTGACGGGTCTGCTGCTCGCGCTTCCGCTGACCGGTGAGGACGCGTCGATCACACTGACGGGAAAAATCGAATCCCGTCCGTATATTGACATTACGCTGAAAACCCTGCGCGACTTCGGCGTACGTGTGACTGAATCGGACAGCACATTCACTGTTCCCGCGCAGAACTACACTTCCCCGGGCGAAGCCGAGGTGGAAGGCGACTGGTCAAACGCGGCGTTTTTCCTTGTGGCGGGAGCGTTCTCCGACAAAGGAATCACCGTCGGGCGGGTCAATATGGACTCCCCACAGGGCGACCGCGCAATTGTGAAAATTTTATCCGATTTCGGCGCGGACGTGACCGTCGGTGAACATGAAGTCACTGTAAAGCGTGCGAAGCTGACGGCTCCCGAAACGCCCGTGGACGCGTCGGACATCCCCGACCTCATCCCGATTGTGTCCGTTCTGGCGGCTGTATCCGAAGGAACGACCGTTATCCAGAACTGCGGACGTCTGCGGCTCAAGGAAAGTGACCGTCTTGTGACAATCCGCGACACTCTGAACGCACTCGGTGCGGACGTGAAAATCGACGGCGATTCCCTCGTGATAAACGGTATGAAACGACTCTCCGGCGGGACGGTTTCGTCCTGCAACGACCACCGGATCGCGATGGCTGCGGCAATTGCGGCGACGGTTTCCACAGGAGACGTGACAATCGTGCAGTCCGAAGCGGTCGCGAAATCCTACCCGATGTTTTTTGAAGATATGAACAGCCTGATGTGAGGCAAAGTTATGACAGAATACGGCAGAAATATAAAAATCAGCATTTACGGCGGTTCCCATTCCGAAGAAATCGGGATCATCGCCGAAAATATCCCGTCCGGCATCCGGATTGACGCGGACGCGCTCCAGAAATTCATGGAACGCCGTGCGCCCGGACGGAACAAATACTCAACCACACGGAAGGAGCCGGATATTCCGGTGATCCTCTCGGGTGTGACGGATAATGCGACCGACGGGGGGACGTTCCGGGCGGTCATCCGCAACACCAACCAGCGCTCCGGTGACTACGGCAAGCTGGCAGACGTTCCGCGTCCGTCGCACGCGGATTTTGCAGCACGGATCAAGTTCCGCGATCACGGCGAAACGGCCGATCTGCGCGGCGGCGGACATTATTCCGCGAGGCTGACGGCTCCGCTGTGCATCATCGGCGGGATTCTTAAAGCCGAACTGGAGCGGCGCGGGATTTACGTGGGCGCGCACATCTACAGCATCGCGGGGATTCCGGACATTCCGTTCGATCCGGTGAACGTCTGTAAGGCGGACTTTGACGCGGTTCTCGCGCACGAATTTCCCGTTGCGGACGCAAACGCAGGCGTGAAGATGCAGGAAGCCATTGAAGCGGCGCGGCTGGATACGGATTCCGTCGGCGGCATTGTCGAATGTGCGGTCACCGGACTGCCCGTCGGACTGGGCGAACACATCTTCGGCGGCATGGAAAACCGCATTTCGCAGATCATCTTCGGCGTCCCGGCGGTCAAGGGGATTGAGTTCGGTCTCGGCTTCGGCTGTGCGGCTCTGCGCGGTTCCGAGCACAATGACCCGTTTGTCACCGACGGCGTG
>JBGVOJ010000336.1:0-7582 GCA_045126415.1 Eubacteriales bacterium
TTAAAATCGCCGTCATTTTTGGCAACTTCCTAAAATTTTTTCTGAATACATTTTTTCGAAATAGTTCTTGTAATCTTCACAGGATATGGTATAATAAAACCAGGAAAATTCAACGCAGATTTCTCTGCGTTATGAAAATACGGAGGAAATTTATGATTATAGGTGACAGTGACAGAATTGTATTTACCGGTGATTCCGTTACGGATGCCGGACGCGGAAGACCGGTCGGTGAAGGACTTCATGCCGGCGTCGGAAACGGTTATGTACGGCAGATCGAAAATCTGCTCAATGTCCTGTATCCGGAACGGAAAATATTCATCACCAATACCGGCTGCAGCGGCGATACCAGCCGTGAACTCAAGGCAAGATGGCAGAACGACGTCATGAATCTCAAGCCCGACTGGGTCAGCCTGATGATCGGTGTCAACGATGTATGGCGTCAGTTCGACTCCCCCGGGATCACGCCGTGCCACGTCTATCCGGACGAATACCGCAGCAATCTCTGCGAAATGCTGGAACGGACGCTGCCCATCGTAAAGGGTGTAATCCTGATGTCGCCCTTCTACATGGAACCGCTGCGGGAAGACCCTATGCGTCAGCGGATCGATGAATACATTAAGATCTGCGAGGATGTTGCCAAAAAGTACAATTGCCATTATATCAACATGCAGCAGCCGTTTGACGATTATCTTGTATATCGCCATTCTTCCTATATCGCCTGGGACCGTGTTCATCCCGGCAATATCGGCAGCCTGATCATTGCCCGTGAATTCCTCAAGGCAATCGGGGTGGAACGTCAGCTGATCTGACCATTGTACAGAAATCTCAATCCATAAATCTGCGGAGGTAATTTATGATTCAATTTGGATGCGCAATCCCCGGCGGTTCGTTTATGCCGGAAGGTGTTGCGGAAATCCCGTCTTCTCCGGACCTCCAGATCCGTGAAAAATGCCGCGCCGTACTGAACGCCGGATATGATTTTACGGAATGCGGCGGCGGTATGCTGATCGGTCTGAACAGCGCACAGAGAGAAAATCTTCTGAATGAAAACGCAAAAAATCCGCTGAAGATCCGTGCGGTCAACAGCCTGTTCCCGGGTTCGTTCCGGCTTGCCGACCCGGCAGGCGATGTGGAATCCTATGTGGCATATGCAGCAAATCTATTTGATATCATGCAGGATCTGGGTGCAGAATATGCCGTATTCGGCAGCGGTGCTGCACGTACGATTCACGCAGACACGTATACCTATGAAGAAGGGCTCCGTACGCTGACCGAATTTGTCACCGCAGCAGGCGCGGAAGCTGAAAAGCGCGGGATCACGCTGGTCATCGAACCTCTGCGGAAAGCGGAAACCAATATTTTTGTGACCGTTCCGGAATCCGGCGAATATATCCGGAAGCTGAATCAGCCCGGTGTCAAGCTGCTGTACGACGCGTTCCATATGGCGGAAGAAGGTACGGATCTCTCCTGTGTCTGTGAATATGCGGATCTGCTCCGTCACTGCCATATGGCGGAATCGCCGAAGCGTTCCCGTCCCGGTGCAGACGACAGTGCGGATCTTTCCTACAACCGGAAATTTGCAGCGGAACTTCTGAAATCCGGATATTCCGGCGGTGTTTCCATTGAATGCGGGTACAATGATTTCATAAAAGATATTCATCTGGCCCGCGAATATCTGTCCGAAATTTTTCAGTAATCTTACAGGGATAATGCTATGAAAACTACTTTTGAATACACTGCTCCCCGTACGTTACGGGAAGAGCCCGTTTTTCTCCGTACGGCGGAAGTTCCTGCAGGTCTCACTTCGGTTTCCGCAGGAGGTAAAGTTTTCCCTGCCGCTCCGGCGGACGGCGGGATTCTTGCCATCCTCACGGCGGAAAAAGGCGAAACTCTTATTCTGGAAGCCGGTTTTGAAAACTGCGGTTCCTGCAAAGCGGATGCAGATGCAGAAACATCGACCGTTTCGCTTTCGATAAACGGCAATTCTTTTGCGGCATATGTGTACGATCCCGTATTTCCGAAGCCGCACCTCGGTCCGGTTACAGACAACAGCGGCAACTCCTTCACCCGCTGTGACCGGATGCACAAGGAACATCCGCACCAGCGTTCCATCATCATCGCGATCGGTGATGTAAACGGTGTCGACTGCTGGAACGAACCGGCAGACTGCGGCTTTGTCCGGAACGAAAAAATTTACGATGCCGTATCCACCGCTGCTTATGCCGCGTTTACCGCGCAGAACCGCTGGACGGATCACGACAGCAATCCTCTGATGACGGAAAACACCCGGTTCATAGTGTATAACCAGAGTGAAGACTGCCGGATGCTCGACCTCAGCGTCACATTCACGGCAGACTTCGGGGACGTTGTCTTCGGTGCGACCAAGGAAGCCGGACCGCTCGGAATCCGTCTGCGCGATGAACTCCGTGCGGACATCGGAAACGGTACACTGTCCAACTCCCGCGGCGGTATCGGTGAAAACGAATGCTGGGGCAAGGATGCAGAATGGTGTGACTATCATGGCTCTGTGGACGGCATCGGCGAAATGGGCGTGACGGTTTACGACAATCCTTCCAACGAACGCTATCCGACCGCATGGCATATCCGTGCGTACGGTCTGTTCGCAGCGAACAATCTCCACTTCAAGGGCGGTTATACGCTGAAAGCCGGAGACAGCATCACTTACCGGTACCGGATCCTGTTCCGCCGGAGTGAAATGTCCACGGATGAGCTCGCCTGCCGTTACGAAAGCTACACATCCGCCACGGTTTGTCTGTAAGTGAGGGATTATGTTCACGTATCGGTTTGTCACACCGGAGGATGCGGAAGAACTGCTTGCAATTTACCGGCAGTACATTGACACCTCCATTACGTTTGAATATACCCTGCCCACACTGGAGGAATTCCGCGAACGGATTGTACATATCACGGAATTTTATCCGTACATCGCGGCTGTATGTGACGGTCGGATTGTCGGGTATGCTTATTCGCACAAGGCGTTTGAACGTGCCGCCTATCAGTGGAATGCGGAATTTTCTGTGTATGTTGACCGGGAGTATACCGGACGTGGAATCGGGCGGGTACTGTACCGGAAGCTGATCGATATTTCCGTCCTGCAGGGGATCCATATCGCTTACGGAAAAGTTACATCTCCCAATGAACCGAGTGAGGCTCTTCATACGGCAATGGGATTCCGGAAGCTTGCTGTATTCGACAATGTCGGGTACAAAAACGGAGAGTGGCACGCGGTGACCTGGTTTGAGATGCAGCTGTGTGCGTTTGAAGACGAGCCGGAGCTTCCGCTGTCCGTTCACAAACTGCCTGCGGAAAAACTTGAAAAAATCCTACAATAGAAAAAGCCGGAAGTACCCGTATCAGGTGCTTTCGGCTTGAATTTTATGAAAAACAGGATTCAATTATTTATAAGACCAGTACCTTGCGGCTTCCGGCTTGTAATTCGTGCAGATATGGAACAGCGAATGTCGCCGCTTCAGCCATTCTTCCTGTGTTTTTGCGAGAAAGATGAAGTCCAGATCGGTCTTTTTCTGCGGACGAATATCTGCTGCACAGAAAATTTCGTTGTCATTGCTTCCGAACGGGCAGAAATTCCCGTGACGGCAGGTAAGACAGGATTTGATCTTTATTTCCTGCGGCAGTTTGTTCGCAAGATTCAGCAGAGCTTTTTCGGTATACAGTTCGTCTGTACAGTATCCTCTGAAAATTGTGTTATTCCATTCAATCTGTACAGAGGCTTCACTGACATGGTAAAGAGTATAATTTTCGCCATAGGGATTTTCGACACGTTTCCCTTTTTCCGGATCGTGGGTAAACAGATAAACGGCATTTACTCTGACATCACCGTCCGGTGTGGCAAGAGTCAACGGGCAGATGATTGTTTTCTGCTGCAGCATAAAATTCCTCCTTCATTTTTGAGTACAAAAGCAAAAATACCGTAAGATCATTACGATCTCACGGTACCTTGTTCCAGGGGCACTAAGACTCGAACTCAGGACACGTGGTTTTGGAGACCACTGCTCTACCAACTGAGCTATACCCCTATGTCCTCTCGACGGGTATTATTATATCACAGAGGACTTTATTTGTCAATACCTTTTTTCGATTTTTTTGAAATTTTTTCGTTTTTTATTTTGCAGGCTGTTCCCAATCTTCCCGGGTAATCCTATAGACATACATATTGCCATAATAGCTGTCTTCGTATTCCTTGATCCGCGTCATACCGATGGAGGCTGCGGTGGAATAGGAAGCAATGCCGGAGGCCGGCATATAGGAATACAGCGCGTTGTAAGATGTATTGATAAATGCCCAGTCGCGGACGGCGGCAGCTGCTTCCCTGCCGAATCCTCTGCGCCAGTAGTCTCTGTGGATGTGGTAGCCGATTTCCGGAAGAACTTCGCCGTCGATGTCCTGAGGAGTGATGCCGCAGTCTCCGAGGAATTCTCCGGTTTCCTTAAGGATGATTGCCCACCAGCCGAATCCATATTCCCTGTAGTTCTGGAATGTCCAGTCGAGCCAGCGGTGTGCGCCTTTTTCATCGTAGGGTTTCGGATAATGCTTCATGGTTTCCGGATCGGAAATTACCCGGTAGATGGCGTCAAAATCGTCGGGAGTGTATTCACGCAGGATCAGACGTTCGGTTTCGAGGATTATTTTTGCAGACATTCGCTCTTTCTCCATTGCTTTTTTATGATTTATTGGATATAAGGATAACGTATCCTCTGACGGAGGTCAAGCGGCACACGGGATTGTTAACAGAAAGGTTACATCTGTTCTTTGACACAGCGGCCATGCGGCTATACAGAAATCAAGAGTTTTATCATAAATTGAGACATTGTTTTACAGGAAATGATTTGCTATAATAACATCAGCAGCTGCGAAATTCTAAAACAAATCTTCAGACAGGAGAATGAAATATGAATCCTACTGTTTTCTCGGAAAACCTGAAAAAATTCCGCACCGCCAAGAATTACACGCAGGAACAGGTTGCGGACATTCTTTGTGTCAATGCTCAGACAGTTTCCCGCTGGGAATGCGGAGTTTCCCAAACTTAAAGATACCACACTAAAACCCACGCTTACATTACTTCCAAACAATACAATTTTGGAGGTAAAACCCTATGAAACGTCTTATTTCCTGCGAATATAACTTCGATAACTGCTGCGTGGAACTGAAATTCACCGATGGCAGTATGATCGCCATTGAAACCATCGCTGTTGAGAACGAGGTTGCCCGTAATATGTACGAAAGATCAGAGCTTGACTATCTGATTTACAATGCACCTTTGGAGTATGCCGATCTGATACTGAACGGTGATCCCGAAACCTATCTGAAAACTGTAACCGAGTATAAGCCTTTGGACTAAAAATAAGCCACGACTGATGTTTGCTTTGAACAGAGGTCGTGGCTTTTTCCTATGTATGTCTAAGGTTCAAGTGGTATAATTACAATGTATTTCTATATCTTTGCACGCAGCGCCCGTGAAATCGTCACATTTGCGTGTTATAATATTATAAATACTGTTCAAAGGAGGTTGCAATGAAGCTTTTATATGCCGAAGACGAACCGGCTTTGTCCGAAGCCGTTGTTGATTATCTTACATACCACAAGTATATCGTAGATGCCGTATATGACGGCGCCGATGCCTACGATTACGCCATGTCCGGCGAATATGACGGCATTATTCTCGACATTATGATGCCCAAACGGGACGGATTGGAAGTGCTGTCTGCCCTGCGCAGAAACGGATGCAGAACTCCGGTACTTTTGTTGACCGCAAAGACACAGGTGGAAGATCGCATCCGGGGACTGGATACCGGTGCGGACGATTTTCTGCCTAAGCCCTTTGATATGGGGGAACTGATTGCCAGAATCCGTGCCATGCTCAGACGGCGGGAGGAGTTTCACCCCGATCTGATTCACTTTGGAGATTTAACGCTGAATATGCAGTCCGGCGAGATCAGCGTGGGAGAGATTTCCTTTCAGCTGCCCAAGCAGGAATACCGTCTGATGGAACAACTCATGCTCAATCACACGATGTTTATGTCCACAGAAGATTTACTTGTTAAAGCGTGGGGGTATAATGCGGAAACGGACATTAACAGCGTTTGGCTGTATGTTTCCTATCTGCGTAAACGCCTTACTGTCATGAACTCCAAGGTCGAGATTGTTTCAAAGCGTAATATCGGATATAAACTGGAGTTTCAGCCATGACAAAGACACTAAAAAGACGATTTATCATATTCACTATGTCGGCAGTTACCTGTCTGCTGGTGTTCATCGTCCTTGCTATCAACAGCCTTAACTGGATGATGCTGGAACGAGAGTCTGATACGGTACTGGAAACCCTTGTGGATGCCGATGGGGCATTTCACAAAATGGATTTTGATCGTCCGCCTCCGTTTTTCCAGCCTCTGGATATGGACAGGATGCGTGCTTCTCGTTTTTTTATTGTCCGCAGCGATCTTGGCGGCAATATCGTGGATGTCAATATCGACCAAATCTCTGCCATTGACCAGGAAACAGCAAAAAGCTATGCTCTGGAAGTATTGAAAACGGATGATACATCCGGTCGGGTGCATGGATACAAGTATGCGGTAAAAGAGTTAGGACCGAACAAATTGACGTTCTTTATGGATACTTCTGAGCAAAGTGAAAACTTCCGCATGGTTTTATTCGCATCCTCAGCAATAGCGGTGCTGTGCTGGGTGATTCTGCTTATTATTGTTATTCTGCTTTCGGGCAAGGTCATTCGCCCTGTACTTACGGATTTCTCCCCATTCATCGTCGTCGTTTGCATACCGATGTACTGCTTTGTACTCGTATGCAGCGGCGGCGATTTTTTGTTTTTGTCGATTAGCTTCAATTCCACCACACCGAGAACACCGGCATCCACCAGAAGTCCGGTCAGCTTGTCCACGATCTTTTTGTAAGCTCGCTCTGCGCCGCTGGTAGTGCTGTACTCATAAGCGGTGGCAAGCTGTTCAAACGAATAACGCTCGTCCCACGGCATCACCCGTCCGCAGTTCATGCAGATGGCATTGCGTTTTTCAAGGAAGAACTTTTCCTTTCGGCTGAGCTTGTCAAAAGCAGCTTGCACAGCATCGGCACGAATGCCGTTCCAAAGAATATCCGCATAGTTCCAATTATCGTCACGGGTCACATCCTCGCCCGTTTCTTCGCTGTCCTCGTCCTGTATGGTCGAATAGAACGGAACACGGTTGCGGTTCTGCCTTGCAAGGGTCAGATACTCGGCGGCAGTTTCTTCGGTACAGTTTTGCTCGGCGGCGTATTCTGCAATGACTTCTTTTGCGCTCTTGCCGGAATTGTTGTAAAGCCACGCAATGCCACGGGCGGCTTTGTACTCATCCAGAGATTTGAAAGAGCCTGCTTCTTCCTGTCGGCGGCAATCCAAAAGTGCATTGCCGATGAAGTGATGAGCGTAGGTCAGAAAGTCTGCGCCCTTGTCGGGAGCGTAATTTGGTAAACACTCCAACATGGCGAGAACGCAACTGAGCTTGTAATCAAGAAAACGCAACGGGTCATATCGGTCAATACCCTCGATCAG
>JBGVOJ010000337.1:0-3246 GCA_045126415.1 Eubacteriales bacterium
TTGTTGGTGACGCGGTCGATGAAGAGTCGGTCGTGGCTGAGGAGGATGATGGTCTTCTTCGGGTTGTACGCCGCGTGGTGGCTTTCGAGCCATTCCATCGTCTCGGTGTCAAGGTGGTTCGTCGGTTCGTCGAGGATGAGAATGTCCGGTTCGCGCGAGAGCAGACGGGCGAGAGCCAGACGGGTACGCTGACCTCCGCTGCACTTTGAGACGGGCATGTCGAAATATTCCTCCCCGAAACCGAGTTCCTTCAGAATACTGCGGCAGCGGGATTTGTAATGCAGACCGCCGCCGTCGATGTAGCGGGTATTGACCGATTCGTATTCGGACGACAGGCGGTTCAGCAGTGCGGTGTCGTCGGACGGAGCTTCGTCGAGCTGACGCTGGAGGTCGGCAAGGCGCATTTCCGCGCGGCACAGGTCGGGGAAGATCGCGTAGATCTGTCCGAGAACGGTTTCGTCCACGATGGTGTTCGCGGAGTCCAGTGAGAGGACGTTGAACGCGTCGTCCTGGTGGAGCATGCCGATGACTTTTTCCTTTGCGATGTAAACTTCGCCTTCGTCGGGGGTGTATTCGCCGCAGAGCATCCGGAGCAGGGTACTTTTTCCGCTTCCGTTGACCCCGACGACGGCAAGACGGTCGCCTTCCTCGAGGGAGAAGGTCACGTCGGTGAGGATGTCGCGGGTGCCGATGCGGTATGCGAGCGATCTGGTGCTGATGGATATCATGATGCTTTTACTGCAAAGAGGGCAGCGCTCGGAGAAGTGCCGCCCTCTGTTCTCCTTAATTTATAAGAAATCAGTTGCGTCTGGGAATATTGAACTGTACGGTCGCGTCATAGTTGTTCTGCTGCGTGCCGTAGCCGGGACGGTTGTTGGAATTCTGCTGGGGCTGCTGTCCGCCGTACTGGGTGTACTGGTTCTGCTGCGGATAATGCTGTCCGTTGTTGTAATAACCGTTCTGCTGGGGGTAACCCTGACCGCCGTAGTTGGGATTCATGGTCTGACTGCCGTAGGGATTCTGCTGCGGACGCTGTCCGGCGTAGCTGCCCTGTCCCTGCTGGTTCGGATACGGCTGCTGAGGATACTGTCCCTGTGCGGGATAACCGCCGCGGTTGTTGTAGTTCTGCGGCATCGGCTGACCGTAGCCGTTCTGCTGCGGATAGCCCTGACCGCCGTAGTTTCTGCCGTCGGTGAGGTAGCCTCCCTGCTGACGGGGATAGCCGCCGCCGTTGCTGCCGTAGTAACCTCCGCCGTTCCGGTTCGGACGCGGCTGCCCCTGTCCCTGTCCGGGACGGCGCTGTGCGTTCGAAGGACGGCCGCCGTAGAGACGGTCATCGTAGGTATGCTGAGGAACGCCGGAACGTGTACCGGAATTCCGGCGCAGGATATACTTCTGGAACAGAGCCGCCGCATCGTCGTTGAACATGGCCCAGGCAAAGAACCCGACAAAGAGGAGGACGGCGATGATAACGAGCCAGAGGAGTACTTTGAAGAAGCCGACGATCACGCCGCCGACGGTAGTGCCCTTGTTTTCTTCTTTTTCCGTAGTTTCTTCGGTATTTTCCGCAGCTGCAGCCGCTTCTTCCGCTGCACGTGCCTGGAGTCCCGCGACGAGAGTGTTCTTGAGCTTCAGGGCTGCTTTGCGGACAGCACGGTCATAGATGCCGTTGGAAAAATCTTCTTCAAAATAGGAATCGCGGATGTTGGCGAGTTCTTCGTTGGTGAGGATGTCCTCTACGCCGGTGCTGGGAACGAAGTAGTAGTTGGCGTCCTCTTTGGCAATGAGAATGAGGACACCTTCCCCGAGCTTCCATTTTTCAAAAAGATCCCGGGCGTATACGGCGATGTCGTCCTCGCCGATGGTATTGACCGTACAGACGGCGATGGTGAGCTGTGTGTCGGCGGAGAGATCCTTGTTGGTGTCCCGGATCTCGCGGATAGTATCCTCGGTCAGGATTTCAGCTTCGTCTGCAATATAGTTTTCATGTTTCGGGAATTCCGCCGCGAAAACTGCGGAGGGGAGCAGCGTGAGCAGCATCAGAACCGCGGCAAGAGCGGCAATAAAATTCTTATACGTTTTCATAATCAACCTGCTTTACGAAAAAAATTAAGAGCCCATATTGATCAGCTTGTTTTTCAGTTCGCCTTCGATACGGCCGAGTTCCGCTTCCGCGGCGACTCTCTTGTCGCGGCCTTCCTTCTGGATCTGCTGGACTTCGTCGAGAGTCTGGATGAGCTGTTCGTTGGTGTGGGTGAGGGTTTCGATATCGACGATGCCGCGTTCGGCTTCGCGGGTGATATCGACGGTCGCCTGGCGGAGAGCTTCGGCATTCTTCTTGAGGAGTTCGTTGGTCATATCCGTGACCATACGTCCCGCTTCCATCGCCTGTCTGGAGTGTTCGATGCCGAGGGCGATGACCATCTGGCTTTTCCAGAGAGGGATGGTATTCATGATGACGGTCTGGATTTTTTCGGCCATCATGGTATCGTTGTTCTGGACGAGACGGATCTGGGGGGACATCTGGATGGAGACCATGCGGGTAAGTTCGAGGTCGTGGAGTTTGCGTTCGAAGCGGGTGCACTGTTCTTCGAAGTCGTTGGCGGCCTGTGCGTCTTCGGGAAGACCGGTCTGCATGGCTTTGTTCTTGAGTTCGACGAGGGTGGTGGCGCGTTCTTCGGCGAGGCGTTTCTTGCCGGCGATGATGTACATGGTGAGTTCCTTGAAATAGGTAAGGTTCATTGCGTACAGATCATCGAACATAGCGACGTCCTTGAGAAGGGTGATCTGGTGCTGTTCGAGGATGGCGACGATATCATTGACGCTGTCCTCGCACTTGTCGTATTTGGTCTTGAGATTTTCGATCTTGCGCTTGGTGTTTTTGAACATTCCGAGGAAGCCGTTGTCCTCGGCGTCCTCGTTCATGGAACGGAGATTACCGATGAGATTGGTGATCATCGTACCGGTTTCGCCGAAGTCCTTGTTGCGGACGCTGCCGAGGGCGGTATCGCTGAAATCGGAGATTTTTTTCTGAGCTGCGGAGCCGTAGCCGAGGATGAGACCGGAATTCCGGATATCGATCTGTCCCGCGAATTCATCGATGGCACGGCGTTCCGCTTCGGAGAACATGGATTCGTCAAGGGCGGGAGCCTGTTCCTGCGCCTGTGCGGCAGGATTGGGAATTTCCGGAGCGGCGGGGGCTTCTGCGGCAGCGGCACCGGAATCGAGAGTGAGTTTGATTTCGTT
>JBGVOJ010000338.1:0-5250 GCA_045126415.1 Eubacteriales bacterium
GTTTCAGTCAGCATGCGATCGAAACAATAAAAAATGATGATTTTGGTGTCAGCGAGCATCTGACAAACTATTCTGCCGTGGTCATCAGCGCCAACGAAGATGTCAAAGCTGTGGCTCCGGAAGTGATACGCCGAACTGTAATCTGCCGTGTGGAAGCCGGATTAACCAATACACAGGTTATGAAAAGCAATGTTGTACGCATCGTACAGCAAAAAATCGGAACGGCATTTTACCGTGAATACTTACGCCGAATGCTGGAAATCATTCCGGACCTGATTGAAAGCATGAAAGATGATGAAGCAGAAAGCGCACCGGATATTCTGGCATGTTCGTCCGAAGTGATTGTGTCCATCCTTCGTGAAAACTGCGAAAAACTGCCGGGATATATCAGAGAACTCACACTGGAAAATTATTTTGGAGAACAGGTTACGGGAAAGCATGCCAAGAAAATGATTCTTGATGCATGGAAAGCCAGCCCGAGATCTTTTGTTGTGCAGCCGAAAACGAATGAACTGCGGTATAACGCCGGTCAAACCTATGACGCGGATCGATTGATGAAAGAACTGCCGGAAAATCTGGAAGCCCGGAAAGCCCGCGAATGGGTTGTGATGAATCTGGCAGAAGCAAAGGAATTCTTTGAATTTGATTTCAAGAAACCGTTGTTTTCATGGGGAAAATAAGAAATACTACGCATAATGGAATTAAGGTTACTCTATTTAATCAAGGTATTGAATAATGAGACATATTCTCCCCAATAACCGAACCCCGATGATCGCCTCCGCCGACATACTCGATTACTTCAACTCCCATCCCATCATCGGACGAGCCATCACCGATATCCTCCCGTCCGAATACGACTACAGAATCGGCAACTTCGATGATCTGCTTGACGAGATGGATATGGACATTGCTGTAACCGACAGCAGCATCGTGACGGACGGATTTGTCTGTCTGCAGCTGGATGACGGTCATTCTGTGGAGATCAACTTCTCCGGAGAGGGACCGGCAGTTTTGGGCTACGATTCCTATGAACCGCCAGAAAGCCCGATGCCGGGATATTACTATCGGTTAAGTACAATGTTTGCGGGCTGCCTTGGTAAACGAATCGTCGGGATAGCTTTCGGATTTACAGACAAGGCAATGCAGTTTCCGTGTTATTGCGGTATCGATATGAGCAAGGATTATGACGGGGTATGTTCCATCCGTCTGACTCTGGATGACAACAGTATTCTGGAATTCAGCGGATGGATCGATTATTCTACTTGTGCCCTGCTCAAACCGGACGAAGAGCCGTATGATGTAAAGATGAAGGATCTTCTGGCGGATATGACGGATGAGGATTATCGTACCACCTGAACCGCTCGCATCATCAAAAACAATGCTATAACACAACTTTTGAATAACCCAAAAAGCCTGAATGACCCGCATCAGTACAACGCAGCCATTCAGGCATCCGTGCATATTCCGTTCAGCGGAACTCCTCCGCCAGAATCACCTTACACCGCTTCTTATAGCAGGCGATTGCATACTTATAGACCTTTCCGACATCGTATTCCGCAAACACATCCGTATAGTGCAACGCGTCGATCTGTCCGAGTGCCTTTTGGCATTCCGCATCCAGATCGTCCGTGGCGGAATACTTGATTTCAAGGATCATCCCGGTACGGCTGCCGTCGTGAACGATCATGATATCGTTGTATCCCTCTCCGGATTCCCGGTTCGATGAAACGTACCAGTCCGTGCGGAAATTCAGTATTCCGAGAAGGATTCCGTGATAGAAATTCTCCTTCATCGATTTGCGGACAGAAGTGTCTCGGATGCTGATCGTCTCCCTGAGATATGCATTCAGCATTTCCTGTACCTTCTGCGAATCGCCGTCCAGGAACGCCTGACAGAATGTCCGATACCGTTCCTCGTCCGTTTTCACCTGATCCCTGAACCATGTGAGAATCTGTTCCTTGAAAATGGAGCGGATTTCTTCATTGGGGATTTTCAGTTTCAGCCGGTTTCTGTCGGCAAAACCGTTCGGAACGGATCGCTCATACGTCAGATATCCTGTGGTGAACAGGACGCTCCACAGATGATCGATCGTTTTATCAAGTTCCGCATACGTCAGTTCCGGGTAAATCTCTTTTTCGATCCCCTGTCCCTCGATCAGCTGTTCCATTTCACGGCGGGTTGTCGCCGTCGCTTTATCGAGAAAACGCCGGATGATATCGTTGCTGCTGGTATTCGACCAGTAGTTCTGCGGGGCAAGATACGGCTCGTCTTCCAGATCGTACACATAATTGATCACATCCCACGGACAGTACACAGAGACATTGCCGAACCGGTATCCGTCATACCACTCCTTCGTGACCTCATATTTGTCACCGAATCCGTAGGAATCCAGCAAATTCCGGACTTCCCCGTCCGTAAATCCGAAATATTCATCGAATTTCACACCGGTGACGGAATGGATTTTCAGATTGTTCATGCCGGTGAAAATGCTTTCCTTCGCAATGCGCATACAGCCGGTCAGGACGGCCGTCTGCAGGCTCTCATTGGTTTTCAGAGCCTGGTGGAAAAGATTCCGGATGAGTGTGACCATGCGATCGTAATAGCCGAAGACATCCGCACGGGCAAGGGGAACGTCGTATTCGTCGATCAGGATCACGACTTTCCGACCGTGATGCTTGTGAAGCATCCGGGAAAGAATCCACAGGCTCTGCGGCAGGACTTCCTCGGAAATTTCGCCGAAAAGCATCGGCTCCAGGATGTTTTTGTCATACTTATCCAGAATATCGCTGTCCATCAGATAGCTGTGCCGCAGGAGTTCGGCATGGATGATGCCTTTGAACATCGCCAGTGCTTTTCCGTAATCCGTTCCTTCGATTCCTTTCAGACTGACCGCAATCACCGGGAACCGTCCCATATATTCTTCAAAGAGTTCGGTTTCCTCCGCGATTTTCAATCCTTCAAACAGGTGCGGATCGGAACCGGTTTCAAAGAAACAGCGGAGCATGCTCATATTGAGAGATTTCCCGAAACGGCGGGGACGGGTGAACAGATTGACCATGGACGGATTGGTGAGAAGCTCCGCAATCAGTCCGGTTTTATCAATATAATAATAGCCGTTGCGGATCACGTCTTCAAAACTCTCGATCCCCACGGGAAGCATTTTCTTCTTTGTCATTGCCATGCCCATCACTCCTTCCGTACCGCTTATAAGGATTCCTGTCGTTTCGGCACTTTTTGATTCTAAGGATAGTATACCATAAAAACGGCGGAAATCAATAGAGCGAAGGTATAAACTTTGCAACTTTTCCGTGACAGCTGAGGAAATCCTCTTCTCCGTAAAGGGTCCGGCGGTTCTCGGATATGACTCCTATGCACCGATTCAGATTCCAATGCCGGGACTTATTATCATCTTCATAATTTTAAGTTGACTATACCACAAAGTAATGGTATAATATAACATAAATTCTTCTGTCGATCGGTTCATTGTTCCGATTAGCAGAAGTCATGAGGTGACTATTTTGCGGAACAGCATCGATAATCTTGAACTTAAGAATTTTGGGATAATTGGTTCGGTCTCCTTCGACCATTTTTCCAATATAAATTTAATTATTGGAGAAAACGGTACCGGAAAGACTTTTCTTCTGAAATCGCTGTATGCGGCTGTTCGTTCCATGGAAGAATACCAGCGCGGCGATGATGTACGGTCTATCAATGAAATACTGGCTGAAAAGCTCCGCTGGACATTCCAGATTGAAAAACTAGGTGATCTCGTTACAAAAGGAGCGGACGATCCGCTTGACTTCAGGGTTGCTCTGAAAGATAAAGAATTGGAATACCGTTTCGGGCAGGACTGCACACGAAAGATGGTCAATGTCAACGGTCCTTCCACACCGAAAGAAGGAAACTCTATCTGTATTCCTGCCAAAGAAGTATTGTCTTTATTCTCTATCATTTTGAAATCCCGTGATATTGACAAGACATTCGGATTTGATGATACCTATTATGATCTTGTCCGTGCTCTGCAGATTTCCCCGAGCATCGGAAAAAACTATACGGTATTCTCGAAATCCCGCAAGATCGTCAGCAATGTAATTGATGGCAAAGTGGAATACGATAATGATACCGGCAAATGGTATTACAAGAATTCCAAGAACCAGAAATTCTCTATCGGATCTACTTCCGAAGGTGTAAAGAAAATTGCCATCATGGACAGACTCCTTACAAACGGATATCTGGACAAGAACTCTATTATCTTCATCGATGAAATCGAATCCGCCCTTCATCCGGATGCTATCTGTCAGTTCCTTGATATGATTGACAGCATAGCCAATGACATGGGAATTCAGGTGTTCATCACCAGCCATTCCTATTTTGTAATCAAGAAGCTCTACCTGATCGCTCTGCAACGTAAAGGCAGCGTTACCTGTATTTCTCTGAATAAGGACAATGCTCCCCAGATATTTGATATGTATGAAGGCATGCCTAAGAATTCCATCATCGATACCTCCGTCCGCCTCTATGAACAGGAAATCAACGAGGTATTGTAATGGCAGAGAAAACAATTATCGAGTCTGAGATGACCTTCGGACCGTATGATGAGAATCATGTTTTCCGCATAGAAGAGAGTCCACAGTATACCGCCATCAACAGAGATGGTGTAAGATGCTGCGAATTCCTGCTGGAGCGGAATCGGAAGATTTTGTTTGTGGAAGCCAAGAAATCCTGTCCCAATCATGATGCCAGAAAAGATTCAGAAGATAACAGCATGAGATATAACAATTATATCACTGAGATTACAGAAAAGATGCGTCATTCTCTGGAACTGTATACTTCTGTTCTGCTGAACCGGCAGTCACAGAAAGGCGTAAGCGAAGATATGCTGAAGACGGATCTGTCCGGACATGAACTTATCCTCATACTTGTCGTAAAAAAAGCTGAAAAAGAATGGTTGTTTCCATATGTTGATGTTTTCAAAGAAAAACTGCGTCCGGAAATGAAGATTTGGAACATCAAGTCATTCTTAGTGATTAACGAAGAAACCGCCCGTGCCCAAGGACTTGTTTCGTAATTTTCAGCTGAGTACATACTCACAAAAAACTATAACAATACCGTATCTTATATTGAAGCGATATCTATTTTTTGTCTGCTTTCCTGTATGAGTACGGTGTTATTGTTTTTGAGAAGTACGGCAGTAATTTATCATAAGGTTGAGTGAGTGCAACTGTTTTCGGGAACAAGTCACCGTGGACT
>JBGVOJ010000339.1:0-2511 GCA_045126415.1 Eubacteriales bacterium
CACATCTGACCGGCGATCCGAACTGTATCGTGGTCGACATGGGCGGAACGACGACCGATATTGCACTCATCAGAAACGGTACCCCTGTCCCGATCAAAGGCGGCGTTTCCATCGGCCGCTGGAAAACCTTCGTGAACGGGCTGTACGTCCGGACGTTCGGACTGGGCGGCGATACTGCCGTTCACTACGATGGAAGAAAGCTGTATCTGGAGGATTACCGGGTCACTCCGCTGTGCATTGCGGCGGCAAAATATCCGACTGTGACAGAAAGTCTCCGGCAGCTTGAGTTTAAAAAGCATACACGGTTCCTGTACGAGCATTACATGCTCATCAAGGATATTGAGGACAGCACACGCTACACGGACGATGAAAAAGCATTCTGCCGTGCGCTGAAGAACCGTCCTCTGCCGATCGCCGAAGCAGCTGCTGCCGTCGGAAAGGATATCTATTCTCTCCGTCCGGAACGTCTGATTCATGACGGGGTGGTACAGCTCTGCGGCTTTACGCCGACGGATGTGATGCACCTGCGCGGAGATTTCACGCAGTATTCTGCGGAAGCGTCACGGCTGGGAGCGGAATTTCTCGCATACAATCTCGACTGTACCGTCGAAGAAGTCTGCACGCGCGTCTATGATGAAGTGAAGAAAAAGATGTATGTCAACATCGTAAAGGCTCTGCTCGAAAACCGTTATCCGGACTACATGAAAAACGGATTCAATGCCGATGTGGAGCGGTTCATTCTGGGCAATTACGAAGCCGGAAAAGCCGGGGAACAGGACGAAATGTTCTCCGCACTGTTCCACACAAATTACACCCTCGTCGGAATGGGCGGACCGATCCGTGTGTTCCTGGACGATGTGGCAAAGCTGCTGGGAACCCGTGCGGTACTCCCGGAAAATCATGAAGTCGCCAACGCACTCGGTGCCATCGTGGGCAGTGTCAGCGTATCGTGTTCCATTGAGATTCTGCCGGACAACTGTGCGGAGGGTACGCTCGGGCATATTGTCTTCGGAAAGAATGGAAGAACAACATTCGAAAAGCTGGAGGACGCCGTAGCCTATGCCATCGCTGAAGCGGAGGAACGTGCAGCGGAAGAAGCGAAGCTGCGCGGTGCGCTCGGCGAACTGACGATTACATCCGAAATCCACACAGACGATGCGGAAAGCGGTGAAGGTTCGGTTTATCTCGGAACGGTGGTCACCGCTCATGCCGCAGGATCCATGGGCTTCTGAAACCATCAAAAAAGAGCTGTTCACGCAGCTCTTTTTCTGTTGACATCATTGATTTCAAGCAGGATCGTCGGGAACAGTGATTCCACCGGTGAAGCATTCGTCGAAACGTCCGTTGAAAGTGCGGAGAAACCGGATTTTTTGTAAAATTCGGTTGACAGAACAAAAAAATGTTGCTATAATAACTTCAACTCACAAAATCCACATATTTTCATCAGGAAAGGGTAAAAATCATGGCAAAGACAACGAAAAAACTCCGTATCGGTTCCATCGGGATCGGCGGCATGGGCAACGGACATCTGAACGCACACGTGAATAACGAACGTGTGGAACTCGTCGCGCTCTGTGACCTTGTACCGGAGAAGTGTGAGAAAGCGATCGAACGTCTGAAGCTGGATCCGAAAACTCCGATTTACACCGACTTCCGTGAAATGATTGAGAAGGAAGAGCTCGACGCGGTTGATATCGCGACGCCGAACGACTTCCACTCCATCATCGCTGTTTATGCGCTGGAACATGGTCTGCATGTATTCTGCGAAAAGCCCGACGCAATCAATACCACCGAAGCGCTGAAAATGAAGGAAGCTTCCGAAAAGGCCGGCAAGGTGCTGATGGTCATGCGCAACAACCGCTATTACAGCAACTCCCAGTACCTCAAGAAGTTCATCGAAGATGGCGGCGCGGGTGACATCTACTGCGGTCGCTGCGGATGGATCCGCCGCCGCGGTATCCCCGGCAAGGGCGGCTGGTTCACCACCAAGGCGAAGTCCGGCGGCGGTCCCCTGATCGACCTCGGCGTACACATGATCGACCTTTCCATCTGGCTCATGGGCAACCCGAAGCCGGTTGCTGTCTCCGGATGCACCTTCTCCAAGTTTGCCGAAAACGACGCGGAATCCGACTCCGAACACTCCGCATTCGGTGAAAAGAACGCTGCCGGTACGTTCGACGTAGAAGACCTTGCGATGGGCTTCATCCGCTTCGACAACGGCGCGTGCCTCCAGATCGAATTCAGCTGGGCGTCCAACATCGAGCAGGAAAAGCGTTTCGTTGAACTCCGCGGCACCAAGGCCGGCTTCACATGGAACGACGACGGTACCTGCGGTATCTGGACCGAAGACGAAAAGGGCAAGCTCGTTGACCTCAAGCCCGACTGCGGCGCGATGGGCAACGGTCACGCACGTGCGCTCGAACACTTCTGCCGCATTGTTCTCGATGGTGACGAAAAGGACTACATCCCCGAACAGGGCGTCAACATGATTAAGATCCTCGACGCAATCTA
>JBGVOJ010000340.1:0-5251 GCA_045126415.1 Eubacteriales bacterium
TACGTCAGCCGTTCCTACTATCGAAAATCTCGGACGGCGGCAGCCAAGCCGAGCGGGAGCTGACAAAACGTAGCTGAATTCAATAGTAACGCACTATATCACCGTATCGGAAGTTGGCGTGGGAAATCAGGGAGCGAATGCCTGATTTCCGTCTCCACTACTCCTCAGGATTTTTATAACTATATGGCAACAGGTCTAACAAATTTCAGCCGTACTCCACCGAAAATTTTCTCCTTTTTCCCCCTTCTTCATCATATCAACTGCAAAAACTGGCTGCCGCAGTATAAAGTTCTTTGCAAAGCTTTCTTTCCAAGAAAGCGCGTCCCCCTTTCCCCAACCCCTTGCAATCCCCTCCACCCTGTTGTTTAATGTAAGAAAAAACGCAAAGGAGATACCCCATGTACAGCAAATACCGCATTACCCGGACGGCGGCGACCGTTGCCGCGCTGATGGGCATCGACGCACCGGCGTGCGCCGAAGAAGTCAACGAACTGGTTGTGGAAAATGCCAGACGTGCCCTTCCCGCAGGCACCGAAACCTTCGACCGTGTCCTGATGTACAATCCCGACGCCGTCGCGCTGTGGCTGTACCCGAAGTACACCGACCTGTTTGCCCCCGCATTGATGAACACCGACCTGCAGATTCCCGTGGAATCCGTGATGCCGTCTGTCACGCCGGTCTGCTTCGCGTCGATGTACACCGGTGCGATGCCGGAAATTCACGGCATCCGCAAGTACATGAAACCCGTTCTGACGACCGACACCCTCTTTGACGCGGCACTCCGCGCTGGAAAGAAATGCGCGATTGTGGCGGAAACGGACTGCAGCATCGCGAAAATCTTCCTCGAACGCGGCATGGACTACTTCATCTACGACACGATTGATGAAGTGAACGCCAAGGCACTCGAACTGATCGCAGCGGATGAACATGACCTCATCGTGGTCTACAACGGCAACTATGACTCGACGATGCACAAGAATGCGCCCGAAAGCGAAGCCGCTCTCGCCGAACTGAAGCGCAATTCGGACGACTTCGCGACTCTTGTTGGTGCCGTCCGCACCCACTGGAAGGATCACAATACCTTCTACGGCTACTGCCCCGACCACGGCTGTCACGAAATCGACGGCAAAAACGGCAGCCACGGCCTCGACCAGGACGAAGACATGATCGTCATCCACATGTTCGGGACGTGTACAAAATGATGTTTCCCGGGGAGAACCTTTTTAAGGAAAAGGTTCTCCCCGACTTGCTCCGCAAGTCGGAGCCGAACACCCTCCCCAAAACCTTTTGAACCCGGGTCATGGGAGGGGATTTTTTATCTGTTTTCCCGAAATGCGGGATTTGCTAAATTTGACCTCCATTGATTCTGCCGTTGGTTTGAGGTATACTATAGGCACAGAGGAATTCCACTGGTTTATCAAACTTCAACACACGAAATCTAACGGAGGTTGTTTTTTATGAATCTTAGTGAAAATATTGCGAAATACCGGAATGCGGCAGGCGAAACGCAGGGTCAGCTTGCGGAACTGCTCGGCGTGTCCAACCGCACGGTCTCCAAATGGGAGAACGCGGAAGGCGAGCCGGACGTCGCGGCGATGATGAAGATCGCGGAACATTACGGCGTGACGCTGGACGAATTATGCGGATTTGCGGCCAAAAAAGCGGAAGCCGCACGGGAATTATCCGCGGACGAAGCCGCGCTGCGGGCATTTTCCGATGCGTTTGACGCGGTGAACCGTCTGCGCTGGAGCATAAAGGAAGAGGAACCCGACCGGTTTGTGCCGCCGAGCCTGCTGAAAGAGGATTATCAAAAGATGGGCGTACGCACCACAGGGGTGTTTACGAGCCGGATTTTCTCCCTGTTCGTCAATTCGGACGAAAACAACATGGCGCTGACCCTTCTGCGGAACCGGAACAATTTCGCGTGGCTCGACACGTCCGCCGATGAACTGACGGAACTGCTCGGGTATCTCGCCGATCCGGACATCCGCCGTCTGGTGAAGGTCATGCTGACCGACACGTTCCCCTTCCATTACACGGCGGAATTCGCGGCGGAAAAGGCGGGGATTTCCCTGGAAAAAGCGGAGGATTTCCTTGAATACGCCGTTTACGGAACCGTAACAGAGCTGCTTGAGGGAACAAAGAAAATCTATATGCAGTTCAACAGCCGTACGGCGGGACTGATTCTGGCAATCTTCTGCTGTGCCTGCGAGATCATCGGCGATCCGGAAACCTTTGAAATATACCAGGCAAATTTTCATCCGATCATGGGAGAAAAGGAGGATTAAGACATGACATTTGCGGAAAACATCAGAAAATACCGTACCCTGCGCGGACTGACGCAGGAAGAACTGGCGGCAAAAGTCGGCGTGAGCGGGCAGGCGGTCTCGAAATGGGAGACGAACGACACCCTCCCCGACACGGCGATCCTGCCGGACCTCGCAGATGCGCTGGACGTT
The DNA here is from genome assembly GCA_045126415.1 of Eubacteriales bacterium. GTDB lineage: Bacteria > Bacillota > Clostridia > Oscillospirales > CAG-272 > UMGS1696. Next base: position 2,460 of record JBGVOJ010000340.1, read on the forward strand.
TCGATCGATCTGCTGTTCGGGCACACCTGCACCTCCGCCGAAGCGGTCATGCCCGCCCTGTTCAGCTATATCACGGTGGGGGATCCCGGAAAATCCTTCGACCGGCGGACGTACGACGTGATCACAGCGGCGTACAAGGCGTCCACATGGCGGGATCACGGGGATGAGCCGTGGTGGAACTGGATGCCGAAGGATCACCGGATGTGCCATATCCGTCTCGCCACGGAAGAATTGTGCGGCATGATGTTCGATCATCCGGAATTCTCCCTCTGTACGACCGTTCCCGAACCGAAGGACGGTTACGGTCTGTACTTCACCGATTCCGCCGTCAGGTATCTGCACACAATGTCCGATCCCGACATTTTGACTTGCGTTACCGCGATGATGAAGCGCACGCCGGAACGTCCGAAACAGTACGAACTGGCTGTCCTTCTCCGCGACGCGGACATTCCCATGGAAAAGGAAGACGAAATTTACGAAAAGCTGAAGCTGCTCGGACGCCTCATCTGCTTCCGTGAAGTGGAAATCGACGGGCAGCCCCGCCGGCTGATCTCCATGAGTCCCGAACACGCCATCCATTTTCTCGGTATTTATGCTACCGCCTATGCCGCTACCTACCGTGATGAGTGCATCACCGGCAGCATCGGCTATGACCGCCATTCTCCGTTCATGCGCTGAAATTTCCCGCACCGTTTCTTCGGAAACGGTGCTTTTTTTCCGCATAACCCTGTACATACGCGGTATAAAATGGTATAATAATACCAAAGTTTCACATGCAAAGGAATCCCATGCCGAAAAAATTCCGAATCCCTCTCTGGATCGCCGCTGTCCTGTGGATGGCGCTGATCTTTTCCTTCTCCATGGAGAACGCCGCCGAATCGTCCGAATCCTCCGGCGGGTTCATCCGCACTCTGCTCGAGACCTTCGACCGCGATTTTCTCTCCCTCTCCGCCGACGATCAGTTCATGAAAATCGAATCTCTCTCGTATTTCGTCCGCAAATCCGCACATTTCTGCATCTTCGGGATGCTCGGCATCCTCGTCACGTCCGCTGTTTCCACCCATGATCTATCGCCGAAGAAAACCGCCGTTATCTCCCTCGTCATCTGCGCCCTGTACGCCGTCTCCGATGAAATCCATCAGTATTTCGTCCCCGGACGTGCGTGTATGCTGAAGGATATGCTGATCGACACCTGCGGTGCGGCCTGCGGGATCATCGCAGTTTCCTTCCTCATTTATGTAATAAAAAAACACAGAAAAAATACAATCTGTCAAAGGAGGCTCTGACCTATGGCTTTTCTTGAAGTCAAGTTCTTCTCGGACGTTCTCGGAATGTGCATGTCCATGAACGTCATTCTTCCGCAGAACGCGACGGAACCTTATCCGACGCTCTATCTGCTCCACGGCATGTCCGACGACCACTCCACATGGTCGCGCCAGACGTCCATTGAACGCTACGCCGAATATGAAGGCATCGCCGTTGTCATGCCCACGACCTATCTCGGCTGGTACACCGACATGAAGCTCGGCGGAAAGTACCGTACCTTCGTCGGTGAGGAACTACCGAAAATCTGCCGTTCCTTCTTCCCGATGATGTCGAAAAAGCGCGAAGATACCTATCTCGCCGGAAACTCGATGGGCGGCTACGGCTCTGCGGCGATCGCGCTGACCTATCCCGACACCTTCTCGATTGCGGCACCTCTCTCCGGTGCGTTCGATCCGAAGTGGCTCTACGACGCAAATCACCCCGAAAACACTTATTTCTCCGACATTTTCGGTGATATCAAGGATTTCGACGGCTCGGCAAACGACCTCTGGCACCTTGCGAAAACCGTGAAGGAAGCCGGCGGCAATGTACCGAAATTCTTCATCTGGTGCGGAACCGAGGATTTCCTGTTCTCCGTGAACACCGCGTTCCGCGATCATCTCGTCTCCCTCGACTACGATCTGACCTATACCCAGACACCCGGCAACCATTCGTGGTACTACTGGGACCGCGAAATTCAGTCCGTCCTCCACTACATCAAAGAATACCGCAAGGCAAGAAAGGAGAGCTGACATGGCACTCATTCACGCAGGTTTACGCTCCAACGCGCTCGGACGCGGGGTGTCGTGCGACATCATCCTTCCGCAGAAATCGAGCAAGCTGATCGGCATGGAAACCGCCGAAAACGAAAAAATCAAGGTTCTCTGGCTTCTCCACGGTATGTCCGACGACTGCACCATCTGGCAGAGACGCACGTCCATTGAACGCTACGTTGCTCCGTACGGTCTCGCGGTCGTTATGCCGGACGTGGAACTGTCGTCCTACACGAATCTCGCGCACGGCGGCAGATTCTACGACTACATCGCAAAGGAACTGCCGGAAACGCTGTCGAAAATGTTCGGCTTCTCGACCGCACGTGAAGACAACTTCATCGCGGGTCTGGCGATGGGCGGTGCTGGCTGCATGAAAATCGGTCTCGCGAACCCGGACAAGTACGCGGCAATCGGCTGTCTGTCGGCGGGCGCACTGAACTCTCCGCTTCCGGTAGCAACGCACGCACTCGATCCGGAAAAGCAGTATTATTCCTACATCCGCTTCGACGGCCGCGAACTGGCGGGAACCGAAGAGGACGTCTTCGGCAATGCGAAGAAGATTGTCGATGAAGGACTTCCCTGCCCGCGCATCTACCATTCAACCGGCTCGGACGACTTCCTGCTGAAGGCGTCCTACGAGACCCGCGACTTCTTCCGGTCCATCGAAGGCAACCCCTTCGACTACACCTTCGAAGAAGATCCGGGCGCACACAC
>JBGVOJ010000341.1:0-1073 GCA_045126415.1 Eubacteriales bacterium
CCAGTCAGCGAGACGGTTTTCGTCTTCGTATTGAAAAATCCTGTAAAGTGATGACAGACGCCGCACGGAACTGCGTGTGTTCTCGATCAGCTTCCGGCAGTACTCCCTCACAATGGGAAGTGCTTTCTCGCGGGGCAAAGCATTGTGGAGGAGCAGCTGATCCATAGCTTTTTCCATGAATGGTTCCGAATCCGGGAATTCCTCGAGGGCTTTTGCCATGATTTCGTATTTCCCGAATCCGTCTTCGGCGGCATGGTATGCACGGTTGTAGGCTTCAAGCGTTTCGATCCGTTTTTGCGTTTTCGCGCGTTCATCTGCACCCAGCAGTCTGTCCGTGGTGATTCCGAAAATTTCGGCAATCTTCGGCAGAAGCTCGATATCAGGGTACGCCTGTCCGTTTTCCCAGCGGCTTACGGCCTGAAAGGACACGCCGAGAGTCTGCGCAAGCTCATCCTGTGTGATATTCTTCTCACGCCGCATAGTTCGTATGATATTGGCGGTCGGAAGCGTCATTGCTGTTTCCTCGTTTCATTGAAATGGAACCGGTTCTGACTGTATGATACCATGATTTTTCCGGAAAAACAATAATCTGTTCCGTGAGACATTTCAATCACAGAGAGAATTTTTCGACTGCGGAAGGAATCATGATAAAAGACCCGCCCGGAGGCAGGTCTCTGGATTACGTATTTTGTCCGCGTCGGTACGGTGCGAAGGATTTCGCTCTCTCCCGCAGTGCGGCGAAGCGGTCTTCGTTCATGTACGGGCGGAACCATTCCCACTGATCTTCTTCCACATTCAGTGCGAGTTCCAGATTGTAGTACTGGCTGGATATCTCACATCCGGGACAGGTGCCGTAGCAGGTATTGCTCACATACAGAAGATCAAAGCACTGGTGGGAACAGCGCAGCTCCATGTCATCGGGCATGGTGCAGAATTTCTCATACAGTTCCACGGCTTTTTCCAGAGCATCGTATCCGCCCTCGCAGTCTCCCAGACGGAAGCGGCATTTTGCAAGGAACAGATAATTCCATGCACGTATTTCGAGGAACAGATCGTAATCGTTGTCCGGATCT
>JBGVOJ010000342.1:0-1098 GCA_045126415.1 Eubacteriales bacterium
ATATAAGCTCACAATCCGCCTGACCAGATGGACCGGCAGAACCACCCCTGAGCAGATCGTCGTTCTTTCGAGACTGTTCTGGGAAAGTTACCCAAAAATGTACGATCGTTTCGGTGCGGCAGGCGAAAGTCCCACGGAGATCACCCTTGATATTGAAAACAAAGGCTACGGCATCGCGTGGAACATGGACAAGCTCGTTCACCTGCATGACGGCTGGCTTGAAAAATGCCCCGAAGACTACGACTGCATCACACACGAGCTGGCACACGCGATCCAAAACGGCTGGGACGGTGCTACGCTGGAATATGAAGACTACATCGAACGCTTTGCGGATGCCTGCCGTTATCTCTATGCCTTCAGAGGCGGCGAGTACAACGACAAAGACTGGCAGATGCAGACCCTCGACGGAGAACCCACCCGCGAGGATTCGGTCCGGTTCCTTGTCTGGTTTGACTACTTCTATTCCACCGGGGACAACGACCTCCTCCTCAACTACTTCAAGGTATGCCGCAGCGAGAAGTATCCCACGGAGAACTGGAAGGAAGCGTGGACGGAGATTTTCAGGGGATCGGCACTCGAAGACCGCGATATTGACGACATTTATGCGGAATACACCGCAAGTGAATTCGCAGGTCTTTCGACCAGAGTTGAAAACGGCATTTCTCCCCTTCTGTCGAAGTACGACGTACGCCGGTATACGAAGTAATGTGAGCGTCAGAACGTAATTTTCGCATACACAAACCTCATACAAAAAAGTTGGACACATCATTCGGAATAACCGCCAATGATGTGTCTAATTCTGTTTTAATTCGTGGACTTGCCGAGATTGGGCAGCCCTTCCGCCCAATCGTGCAGGGATTTCATGGCGTCCATAACACTGGACAGGGTTTTCCAGGCATCTCCGTCTTTTTCGTGTTTTCGGGAAATACGGACTCCCGCCGGCGCTTTGTCTTTTTCAAAGCCTTCGGGCAGGGTGGAAAAATCATAATCGCCGGAAAAGGTGATATAGCTGATACAATGGCAAAAACCCTCCGCGCACCAGGGTTCCCAATCACCGTCATCGGTTCTGCTGATCAACACAGGATCAAACGGATGCCC
>JBGVOJ010000343.1:0-5265 GCA_045126415.1 Eubacteriales bacterium
GAGATCTGACAGAATTTCAAGGATGCGGAATTTTATCTTCCATTCGCCGCTGTCCCCGGTGATGATGCGGTATTCCTCCGGTGTGAATCCCGCGGCGATGTAGGCGTCTTCGTCTGCCGCACCTTCCGCAAAACGGATGCAGACTGTCGGGAACAGGACACACCACCAGTTCTTCCCCGCCCCGTCACCAAGAGTGATCCGCAGAGACTGGTACACACCTGCCGGCAGACAAGCGGAACCGTAATCGCGCCGCGGATATTTTTCCGGCGAAAGTTCCACCGTTACACTGCAGTCCCCGCCGTTTTTACGAACACAGGCTTCGGCAGCCGCCTGAATTTCGTCCAGCATCTCTCCGGCTGCGGCATTGGCTTCTTCGAAGGAAGTGCAATCCGCAAACTCATTCGACACATATACCAGTACCGCATCACGGACTCGTAGTTTGAGTGCCTGATCTTCTTCACTGTCCGATTCGGCAATCACATGCAGACGCAGAACATCATCATAAATCCGGTGTTCTCCGGAAACAGGCAGAATACTCAGAAGTGATACGGCAGTAAGGAAAGATGCAGTCAAGCGGATAAAAAATCCCATAAAAAAACTCCTGTCAGACAAAATGGTTGATAACCTATCTTTCCCCGACAGAAGCAACTTTATTCAATTCATTTGTCCGAAAGTTTTTGAAAAGGGGTTTGGGGAAAAACTTTTTGAAAAAAAGTTTTTCCCCAAGAACTCCCCGTCTCAGAACGGACATTCTTCACATTCTTCGTCTTTCAGGAAGCGGATGTAGCGGATCCAGTCGTAGCGGGACAGGAAGTGCGTGCCGGGACGGAGATGGTAGCCGAGATTGCCGTCGGTGTATTCTTCGTCCGGGATGGGCAGGCGGTTCGGTGCGCGGAAACCGTCCAGACCGTTGATTTCCCATGCGGGAGACGCGGCATGGCAGGCGAGGAATTCGGAATACGGGTCTGCCCAGGAGTCTTCCATCGCGGATGCAACGTATGCTTTGCGCGGTGCGATCGCGGCAACGAGGAAGTGCTGGTCAAACGGAACCTGTTCGGAGGCTTCCACGGAAACCGAAATTTCCTGCATTTTTTCGTTGAACCAGTACGGGAATACCTTTGCGATGCGCGGGAAGGTTTCGCCGACCTTCATACGGGTGATCGCCGCGCCGGAACAGCCGGAATCGTTCGAGAAGACGTGCGTGAAGCGTTCGTCATTCGCGCCGGCCCAGAGAGCGGTCTTGCCGAGACGGGAGTGTCCCATGACGCCGACACGATCCTTGTCCACACAGTCGAGCGTCAGGAGATAGTCGAGAACACGGGACGCCGCAAATGCCCACATACCGATCTTGCCGAAGGTATCGGATTCACGCTTGCCCTCCTTGATGTAATGCGGTGCCATACCGCCTTCGTAATGGTCTTCACGGTCGGCCGCGACATCGTTCATGACCATTTCCGCAACGATCACGTCATTGTCCACGATTTCTTCCAGCGGATAATATTTCGGGAATCCGAAGGAAATGAAGACAAACGCCGGTGCGGGCTTGTATCCGGTCGCCGTTTTCGGAATCGTCAGATTGACCGGGAACGTGAAAGATTGGCCGTCCGGCGTCGGGAAGGTGATCTTTACAAGCTGCGTGACCGCCTTGCCGGCAGCGGAACCTTCGGACTTTTCCACGACCGCCGTGGTCTTGCCGGTGTACGCGGGCATTCTGCCGTACTGGTATTCCGCGAGGATGTCGACGAGTTCCAGACGGCGTTCCGGCCAGTTTTCAGCGGTGACTTCTCTGCCGTCCTTCATCTTCAGCAGTTCGGGCAGTCTGCGCTGTTCGAGTAATTCTTTTACCATAATAGCCTCCGTTCACAGGAATTTATTGATACGTACATTATATCATACTCTTTCCGAAATGTCACCTTGACAAATCAAAAAATTTGTGCTATTTTATTATCATATTATATATTATGACACGAGGTATTGCTTATGAAACAGCGGATTCTTTCCCTGCTTCTCGCCACCGTCCTCTTTCTTACGCTCGGTCTTGCGGTAAATGCGGATTTCGGCAGCTTCAGCGGAGATGCGGACTACGGCGGAAGCTACGACTACAGCTCCGGTTTCGACGACTATGACTACGATTATGATTATGACTATGGCTCCGGCGGCTCCACGTATTATTATTTCGACGATGATTACGATTCCAGCATCACCGTTAATCCAACGATGGTCATCATCGTTGTGGTGATCGTGATCGGATATCTGGTGGTACGCGCAAAAATCTCCTCCGGTACTTCCGGCGGATCCGGCATGTCGGCGGCGGAAGCTGAAAAAAAGCGCAGAGAGGCGGCCATGAATCCCGGCGCGGCACGTACCGACGAGTCCAGACTCAAGCCCATCGCGGAGTATACCACGCTTGACGCATCCTTCGACGAAGCGGAATTCAAGGAAAAGCTCTCCAATCTGTACGTGCAGATGCAGAACGGCTGGACCGACCGCGACATCGACTCACTCCGTCCCTTCTTCACGGACGCACTGTTTTCGCAGATGGATCGTCAGATTGACCAGATGAAGAAAGCCGGACGCACCAACCATGTGGAACGGATCACCGTTCTCGGCGTTACTCTTCGCGGCTTCTTCCAGCAGGGCGGCGAAGACCATATTATCGCTGAAATGCAGACCCGTATTGTCGACTACACCGTCAATGATAACGACGGGTCCATCGTTTCGGGCAGCGATACCATCGAAAAATTCATGACCTACGAGTGGGAACTGACCCGTACGACCGGTTCCACCACCGAACAGACGAGCGGTACCGAAACCGTCACCTGCCCGAACTGCGGCGCTCCCGTGGACATCAATGCCAGCGCACGCTGTGAATACTGCGACACTGTTCTGACACAGGAAAATCACGACTGGGCGATCTGCTCCATCAAGGGTATCTCCCAGATCAGCGGCTGATTTACAGACATGGCAAAAAACGCGTATACCTTCGGGTACACGCGTTTTTTTATGGAGTTCAGCTTTCCAGTTTCATATCGCCAAATTTGATCCATCCCATTTTGCGCATGAGTTCCGAGACAGCGAGGGAAATCACGCCGGGAAGAACGATGCAGAGCAGGAACAGACCGATCCACGTGGATACGGAGCTGCCGCTGTCGGTGAGAATGCCGATGGGGCCGACCAGACCGCAGGTGCCCATACCGGCGGAAATGCCGGAGCATTCGAGTTTGAACACAAGGGTGGAAATCGGTCCGCAGACGGCGGCGGCAAAGGTCGGCGGAATCCAGATCTGCGGTTTTCGGCAGATATTGCCCATCTGGAGCATGGACGTGCCGAGTCCCTGCGAGACGATGCCGCCCCATTTGTTTTCACGGAAACTGCATACTGCGAAGCCGACCATCTGGCAGCAGCATCCGACGGCAGCTGCACCTCCGGCAATGCCGGAAATAGCGATCATCGCGCAGATAGCCGCGCTGGAAATGGGAAGGGTCAGGATGATACCGACGACAACCGAAACGATAATGCCCATGATGAAGGGATGGTATTCCGTCGCGGTATTGATGAACTGTCCGAGGTAGTACATGATGTACGCAATGCCGGAGCTGATAAATTTCGCGACGGCGTAGCCAGCGAGGATGGTCACGGTCGGGGTGACGAGGATGTCAACCTTCGTCTTCTTGGAGACGAGCATACCGACTTCGACCGCGACAAGCACGGCAAAGAACGCACCTGCGGGGCCTGCGGTGATGGCTGCTTCATTGATCGTCGTACCGAGCGAGTAGCCCGCGTAGCCGACCGTCGCGCAGGAAAAGATAACAAGCGGATGGGCTTTGAGGGTATACGCAATCGCGGCGCCGATCGCCATCCCGGACGATGCGGACGCCATTTTATTGATTTCGGTGAAAAATTCGAGACCGGTATACTTGCCGACCGTATTGAAGATTGTCCCGATCAGCAGGGACGCGAACAGACCGAGCGCCATTGCGCCCATTGCGTCGATAAAGTATTTTTTCAGATACGCTTTAATCTTGTCAGCCATGCTGTCCTCCTTGTCTGCGGTGCCTCAGGCTTTCGTCAGATCTTTAAACGGTGCATCGACGTATTCCGCAAGCTGTTCGGGATTGACCCGCATCTGCAGACCGCGCTGGCCTGCGCTGACGTAGATTTCGTCGAACACAATCGCCGTTTCGTGGATGTAAGTAGGGAATTTTTTCTTCATCCCGACGGGAGAGCATCCCCCGCGGATGTAGCCGGTGAGCGGCAGCAGTTCCTTGACGTGGATCATTTCGACCCGCTTGACGCCCGCCGCAACCGCGCATTTTTTCAGATCAAGCTCGTCCGCAACCGGGATACAGAAAACTTCGTATCCGCCCTTATCGTCGCGGCAGACGAGGGTCTTGAACATACAGTCGGGATCAATTCCGAGAAGCTCCGCCGCGTGCGTCCCCGACAGGTCATCCTCGTCCACCTCATACGTGGAACACTCAAACGGAATCCCCGCCGTCTCCAGCAGCCGGAGTGCGTTGGTTTTTACCATAGAAAATGAGTTTCTCGGGGAAAACTTTTTTGAAAAAAAGTTTTCCCCGAACCCCTTTCAAAAAACTTTATACTATTATGGATAATTTGGTTAGTGCAGATTTATCGTTTTGGTATAGACATTGCCGTTCCATTCGGCGCGGATGGTGATACTTTCTGCGTTTTCGTCCGGAAGGAGAGCGGCAAGCATGCGTCCGCGGCGGGTTTCGCATACATTGGTGGTGTAATCGTGATCGGCTTTGCTCCAGCCGCTGCCCGTGCCGAGAACGGCTGCGCCGTCCGCGGTAACGGTGATTGTTCCTTCGTTTCCGGAGGCACGTCTGCCCTGTTCGTCGACGAGGGAGATTTCCGCGTAAATGAGGTCGGCATTCCCGGATTTGCCGGTAAGGTCGGGCGTGATTTCGAGAGAGACAGCTTCACCTGCGGTTTCCAGAACGTCGCGGCCGGTGATTTCTCCGTTTGTATAAGCGGCGGCTTCCAGTTTTCCGGGACGGTAGGTCACGGTGAATTCCGCAATACCGTTTCCGTCCGGCTTTTTGCGTCCGAGCGACACGCCGTCCTGCCAGAGTTCACATTCGTCCGCCATCGTATAGAGGTGAACGGTCGCGGGAGAACCTTCGCCGTCGTAATTCCAGTTCCGTTCGACGCGCCAGAAGCCCCACGGAGAAATAATGTACTGCTTTCCGAAGTCCGCCGGCGCACCTGCAAGAATGCGCACGCTTCCGTCAACCCACG
>JBGVOJ010000344.1:0-4426 GCA_045126415.1 Eubacteriales bacterium
CCGCCGTGTCCCGCGGTGCTTGACGCGGTGAACGGTGCGACGGCCGCAGACCTTCGTCTGTACTCCGACCCGACGTCCATCGAAGTCAAGCGCGCCATCGCCGAATTTTACGGTGTTTCGCCGGAATGGGTGTTTGTTTCGAACGGTTCCGACGAATCCCTGAACTTCCTCTTCATGGCGTTCTGCGAAAACGGTGCGGCGTACGCGGACATCACGTACGGATTCTATCAGGTTTTTGCCGATCTGTACGGTCTGAAAACCACCGTCGTTCCGCTGGAGGACGACTTCACCCTCGATCCCGCAAAGCTTATGGCGACGACGGAAACCCTGTTCATCGCCAATCCGAACGCGCCGACCGGCATCTGCTTCACGCCTGACGTGATCGAACGGATCGTTACGGCAAATCCCGACCGTCTGGTCGTCGTGGACGAAGCGTACATTGACTTCGGAGGCGAATCCGTCGTTCCGCTGACGCAGAAGTACGACAACCTTGCCGTTGTGCAGACGTTCTCGAAATCCCGTCAGCTCGCGGGCGCACGTCTCGGCTTCACGATTGCCAATCCCGCGATTATTGAGGGGCTGGAAAAGATCAAGTATTCCACGAACCCCTACAACGTCAACCGCCTGACCCAGCTCTGCGGTGCGCTGTCCATGCGGGACCGTGCCTACTTCGATCAGACCCGTACGGCGATCATCGAAAACCGCGCGTACACCGTAGATGAGCTGAAAAAGCGCGGCTTCACGATGACCGATTCCATGACCAACTTCATTTTTGCCAAGTCCGATAAAATTTCCGGCAAGGCGTATTACGACGGTCTCCGCGAACGCGGCGTACTCGTGCGTTACTTCGGCAAGGCGCGTATCGCCGATTACGTCCGCATTACGATCGGTTCCCGCGAGGAAATGGAAGCTCTCGTTGCGGCAACGGATGATATTCTTGCGAAAGCGGTGGAATGATATGGCACGTACGGCTGAAATTGTAAGAAATACGCTGGAAACGCAGATTTCCCTGACCCTCGATCTCGACGGAACGGGAAAATCCGTGATCGACACCGGCTGCGGCTTCCTCAATCATATGCTGACTCTGTTTGCCAAGCACGGGCGGTTCGATCTGAACGTCAAATGCACCGGCGATACGGACGTCGACTACCACCACACGACCGAGGATATCGGCATCGCGCTCGGCGACGCGTTCAAAAAAGCGCTCGGCGACAAGCGCGGCATCACCCGCTACGCGGATATCATTCTTCCGATGGATGAATCGCTGATTCTTGCGGCGGTGGACGTGTCCGGACGGGCGCATCTGACGTACGACGTGACCATGCCGACGGAAAAAGTCGGGGACTTTGACACCGAACTGGCGAAGGAATTCTGGCTGGGCTTCATCCGCGCAGCGGATATCACTCTGCACGTCCGGATGCTGTCCGGCGAAAATTCGCACCACATCATCGAAGGAATTTTCAAGGCGGTGTCGCGTGTGTTCGCTAAGGCGGTTGCCATTGACGCACGGTACGCGAACGAAATTCCTTCCACGAAGGGTGTGCTTTAATTTGAATTTTGGAGAAACTTATGATAGCGATTGTTGACTACGGCGTGGGAAATATTTTTTCTCTCTGCTGTTCCTTTAAATACATCGGCGCGGACGCTGTCCTGACTTCCGATGCGGACGTGATCCGGAAAGCCGATCGCGTTCTCCTTCCGGGCGTCGGTGCGTTCGGTGACGCGGCACTCAAGCTGCGCGAATCCGGTCTGTGGGACGTGGTCGTGGAGGAAAGCGCGCGCAAGCCTCTCCTCGGCATCTGTCTCGGGATGCAGCTCCTGCTTGAACGCAGCTTCGAATACGGCGAACATCAGGGTCTCGGACTCGTGAAGGGGTCCGTTGTTCCGATTTCCGGCGTGATTCCGGCGGACTACAAGGTTCCGCACATCGGCTGGAATGCCCTGCATTTCCCGAAGGACAAGCCGAAATCCCCGATTTTCGAATACATCAACGAAGGCGACCACGTTTACTTCGTCCATTCCTACTATGCGGCGGATTGTGAAAAAAACGTCATTGCCAGCGCGGAATACGGCGCGGAACTGACCGCAGCGGTCGGTGACGGAAACTACGTCTACGGCGTACAGTTCCATCCCGAAAAGAGCGGCGAAGTCGGTCTGAATATTCTCCGCACATTCGCAAAGCTGTAAGGGAGGGGCGGAACCATGAAAATTTTTCCTGCCATTGACTTATCCGAAGGCTGTGCTGTCCGTCTGCTGAAAGGCGATTACGCACAGAAAACGGTCTATTCCGAAGATCCGGTATCCGTTGCGAAAGGATTCCGTGAAGCCGGCGGCGAAATCCTCCACCTCGTTGATCTCGACGGTGCAAAAGCCGGTTATGCGGCGGCAGCCGGAATCGTTGCAAAGATCGCGGCGGAATCCGGTATGTTCGTCGAAATCGGCGGCGGCATCCGCAATGCGGAAACCGTGAAGCAGTACCTCGATGCAGGTGTCGGACGCGTAATTCTCGGGACGGCGGCACTCCGTGACCGTGCGTTTCTCGAAGAAATGATCCGGCTGTACGGCGAAAAGATCGCGGTCGGTGTGGACATCAAGAACGGTAATGTCGCCGTGCAGGGATGGACCGAGGACGACGGCGTGAAGTACACGGATTTCCTTGACTACCTCGACGGCATCGGCGTTGCGACGGTCATCTGCACCGATGTGTCGAAGGACGGCGCGATGCAGGGGACGAACCGTGAACTCTACCGCGAACTTGCGGCAAAATATTCCTTCAAGGTAGTAGCATCCGGCGGCGTTTCCACTCTTGACGACATCAAGGCTCTCGCAAAGATGGACATTTACGGTGCCATCGTCGGACGTGCACTGTACAACGGCGCGATCGACCTGAAGGAAGCCATTGCGGCAACAGAGGAGTAAAAGTATGATTACAAAGAGAATTATCCCGTGTCTGGACGTCAAGAACGGACGGGTGGTCAAAGGTGTGAACTTCCAGGGAGTGTCCGACGTGTCCTCCCCGGTCGAACTTGCCGAATATTACAGCCGTGCCGGTGCGGATGAGCTGGTGTTTTATGACATCACCGCGTCGGTTGAGGGACGTTCGCTGTTCTGCGACATCCTCCGCGAAACCGCATCGAAGGTGTACATCCCCCTCACGGTCGGCGGCGGCATCAATACCATCGAGGACTTTGACCGCGTGCTGAAGTGCGGTGCGGACAAGGTCAGCGTCAACTCCGGCGCGATCCGCAATCCGAACCTCATCGAAGAGGCTGCGAAGATTTACGGCGACCAGTGCGTCGTTCTGTCCTGCGATATCAAGCGCGTGGACGGTGGATTCCGTCTGTTTGCGAAAGGCGGACGTGTGGACACCGGTATTGAAGCGATCCAGTGGATCAAGGACGGCGTCGCGCGCGGTGCGGGCGAAATCGTCGTCAACAGCATCGACACGGACGGCGTGAAGAAGGGCTTTGACCTTGAAATGCTGCAGCAGGTGATAGATGCGGTCAACGTACCGGTGATCGCGTCCGGCGGTGCGGGGTCTGCGGAAGACTTTGTGACGCTGTTTAAGGAAATTCCCGAAATGGATGCAGGTCTTGCGGCGTCGATCTTCCACTTCGGCGAAGTAAAGATCAACGATCTGAAGAAGATCATGGCCGAAAATGGCATCAATGTAAGACTGAACTGAATAAAGAGGTAAACCGAAATGCTTAACATAAACGATCTGAAATTCGACGACCGCGGGCTGATCCCCGCCATCGTTGTCGACTATCTTACCCGCGACGTGCTGACGCTCGCGTACATGAACCGCGAATCCCTTGAAATTTCCATGAAGGAACGCCGCACCTGCTTCTGGTCCCGCTCCAGAAACGAACTCTGGCGCAAGGGCGAAACCAGCGGCAACGTCCAGCACATCGTCAAGATCACGGCGGACTGCGACCGTGACGCGCTGACCGTACACGTCAAGAAGGAAGGTCCCGCCTGCCACACCGGCGCGGAATCCTGCTTCAACGACGAACTGTTCATCAGCGACGAAATCTCCGATTTCACCGTACGCGGTCTCATGAAGCTGATCGAAGGCAGAAAGACCGACCCGACCGAAGGTTCCTACACGACGTATCTGTTCCAGAAGGGGCTTGACAAGATCCTCAAGAAGGTCGGCGAGGAATCCACGGAAGTCATCATCGCGGGCAAGGCGGAAGACAAGGCGGAAACGATTTACGAAATCTGTGACCTGATCTACCACGTTCTCGTGCTGATGGTCGAAATGGGTATCTCCTACGAAGACATCATGAAGGAACTTTCCTCCAGACACGTCGTTGACCACAAGGTCAAGCAGGAAAAGATGAAATAATGGGGGGAGTTTTTTGGGGAGGAACTTTTTGAAAAAAGTTCCTCCCCAAACCCCTCTTCAAAAAACTTTATACGG
>JBGVOJ010000345.1:0-2529 GCA_045126415.1 Eubacteriales bacterium
ATCGCCTTCGGTCGTATCGCCGCTGTCATCCGCAAGAGTGATCGCCGCTTCGGAAGTGCTGAAAACAAGGAGATTTTCATCTTCCGGATGTTCTTCCAGATATGCATCAAGCGCAACCGCTTCTGCTTCCGCAGTGATTTCAAGTTCGATGAGTTCGCTGTCTTCTTCGGCCCCCACACTGTTAATCTCATCCAGCGCAATCTGGAAGGAATCCTTCAATGTGTATTCGATAGCAGCAACTTCACCGTCATCGTTGGTTTCCAGAGTGTAGCTTACGATGTTCTTCAGGAAAAACCTTCTGAGCACCCGTTCCAGTACCTCTTCCATTTCATCTTCGGTGAGATGATACTTCGAGGTATCGAAACGCTTTGTGTCATTGTTTGCCAGGAATGCCCGTCCGATACCGGTTGTGATCTCGGAGAGAGTGAATTCGCTCTTATCCTCCACCATTTCCGCCAAAGCATCCACTGCACCGCTTGCTTCTACCAGCTCACCTTTTTCTCTGATTTCCGCGATGGTATCGCGAATCAGATCTTCCGTGCTGGTAAAGGGTTTCAGCCCCTTTATCAATGTCTGACTTTTCACTTCCGGGATCTTATCTTCATCATAAGAATATCCATGATCATGATTGTGATCCGTAGAGGAGATCGCGGAAACGGGCATAACAACCGTCCCTGCAGTCAGCAACGCGGCAAGCAATATGGAAATAACTCGCCTGTAGGACTTTCTCATTCATAACCTCCTGCTTAGGAAAAAATATACAGCTTCATTTTTCCTGAATTTATAATACAACATCTGCCGCTCGGTCCCCGGACTTCACGGCAGATTGTCAGCTGTCAGAATCGGATCCAGGGAAACTCCCGCGGATCGTAATGGCGGCCGCACACCCCATCTGTCAGCAGCGTATCGGGAAACCGCTGTCGGTATGTGTGTTTTTTTGAAAACCTGCCATAATATTCATACGTAGATATTTTACCATATAATCATATTTTTTTCAAGTCCTAAACCGTATTTCTTTCCTTTTTTTCTATAGTATATTTTGGCAAAAATTAAAGAAAAAACACATCCGCCTCCGTACAGAAAAACAAATCCCCCGAAACAGCCCTTTTTCAGGAACTGTTTCGGGGAGATTCCATTATAAATTCCTATTAAACATCAGAAAATTCCCAGTTGCCGCCGCATTGCGTCATCTTGCGCGAAGTTCTTTCATAAGACCGATACGGTTCGTCTTGAAATGGAAGAAGGGTCTTTCGGGCAGCTGCAGAATTTCGACCGGACGTTCGAAATCGTTCAGGGTTCCGCAAATCTTCTCTTCAACATCTTTCACCGTATAGCCGTCTTTCAGAACCACATAAAGATAGGGTTCATAATATCCGGGATGTTCTCTGTCTTCGGTGATCACAAAGAAATTATCGATGATTCCTTCGATCTCAGCGTCAACCACACGGTTTTCCATAGCAATTTCACTGAGATAACCGCCGCCGAATCGATTGGTATTGCCGCGTCCGAACGCAAAGACCACACCGTTTTCGTCCATATAACCATAGTCGCCGGTGTGGAGCCAGTAAACACCGTCAGAGTGTTTCCGGAGAACCTCCGCCGTCTTGACCGGATCATCATAGCCAATCATGTTGCCGGGGCTGCTGATGCAGATTTCACCGAGTTCCAGATAACCGAGTTCTTCCTGCGTACCGGGCTTGAAGATACTGGTATTGTTCATGGGCATCGGAATGCCGATCATACCGTTGCCGACCGGATAGATCGGGCACGGGAAAGTACAGTTGGAACCGGCTTCGCTCTGTCCATAACCGACCGTCAGGGTTGCCTTGCCGTTGTGGCTGTCAAGGAACTGCTGCGCTCTCTTGACCTGACCGTTATTGAAAGATTCACAGCCTGCGCCGACGGCAAACAGATGGGAGATATCATAATCGGCGGGAATCCGCTTGCTGTTCATGAGAATTTCGATGAACATCGGAATCAGCGGCCAGCCGTTCGGACGGTAACGCATCATTTCAAGGTCGATGTCATTCACGCCGACAAAGGGGTCGAGAACCAAGAGCTTGTTGGAAGCCAGCGGCATCAGGAGCATGGAGTTGACAACAGCGATCAGGCAGGGCGGGAGAATAGTAACCAGCCAAACCGGACGGAAAGAATCCGCCGAACCGTAAAATGTCATCTGATGGATGATACCGATCATGGTACTCGCCGAGTGGATAACCTGCTTGGAAGCACCGGTGGAGCCGCTGGTATATGCACTGTACAGCGGACGGTCAATATCGATCTCCGCAAGATATTCTCCATCAAAAGCGTCTCCGAGCGCAAGGAACTGGTTCCAGTTCAGGGTTTCCACAGTGAATCTGTGGGAACCGTTGTAAAGAGAACGAATTTCCGTTTCAATATAATCAGGAATCTGTGCGCGGTCTGCAGAACAATAGGGCGAGAGAAGAACAAAACGGCGGATCCCCGTTCCTTCGATTGCATCAATATCTTCCTGCGAAATAAAGTCGTGCGCAAACACTACCGAAGAGC
>JBGVOJ010000346.1:0-2065 GCA_045126415.1 Eubacteriales bacterium
AAGATCATGAGCCGCTGCCCACCCACAGCCATGAATATGCCCGTGATCTGTATGTCTATGACGATTATGTGGTTGTGACGCTCGATCTCAGCTGCGATTATGTCACACGGACAAACGGAATCAGTTATTACGACAACGAAACCTTCACTCTCCTCAGCATTTACGACGTCTCCGATCCGGACAATCCTGAAAAAGTGACCACCATCGGTCAGAGCGGTTCCTATGAAACGAGCCGTATGATCGGTGACAGCATTTACCTCATCACCGATTTCCGGACAACACTGAACGACCGCGAAAATTACGCAGACTACATCCCTTCCCTCTACCGCGACGGTGAAACGGAGCTTGTTCCGGTGAAGAGCCTGATCGTACCGCCGGAAATCACCGCAAAACGGTTCACCGTCATCACGGAATACGACCTGACGGAGCGGAAGGCGGCATCCACCAAGTCCGTTCTCACCCCGACCGACACGGTGTATATGAACAGCGAACACCTTTACCTCGCGGATCAGCGTTCCTACAACGATGTCCTTGATGAATACAAAGAAAGTGTCTACACCATCACGGAAACCGTGTCCGGCGAACGTACCGACATCTACAAATTCGAACTCGGCGACAAAATCACCACCAAGGCGTTCTGCACCGTCGACGGACGGCTGCTGAATCAGTTCTCGATGGACGAATACAAGGGCAATCTCCGCCTGGTGACGACGCATCAGACCAGCTCCCGTAAGGTCTACCGCGATGAGGAATTCGGCTTCACGAACACCAAGTGGATCAATTCCGAGCAGACGAACGGTCTGTACATCTACGACGAAAACCTCAATCCGCTCGGCAGCATCACGGGACTGGCGAAGGATGAGCGCGTGTACTCCGTCCGCTTCACGGGCGATGTGGGGTATTTCGTGACCTTCCGCGAGACCGACCCGCTGTTTGCCGTCGACCTGTCGAATCCGCGCGCACCGAAGATCATGAGCGCGCTGAAGATTCCGGGCTTCTCGGAATACCTGCATCCGTTCGGCGAGGGTCTGCTGTTCGGTCTCGGACAGGACGCGGACGAACGCGGCTGGACGACCGGCATGAAGCTGTCGATGTTTGACACATCCGACCCGTACGACGTGACGGAGATTCACAAGAAAAAACTCGACATCAGCTACTCCGCCGCACTGAACAACCACAAGGCGATCCTGATTTCCGCCGAACGCGGGATCATCGGTTTCCCGTCAGGTGACGGCTACCGTCTCTACGGCTACGATCCGGCGAAGGGATTCTATGAAATCACGCAGATGAACTTCAAGTGGGACAGCAAGGCACGCGGGCTGTACATCGGAAATATGATGTATATTGTGTTCCAGGACCGCACGGTGGTGCTGGATATGGTGAATTATGATATCGTGAAAACGGTGAATTACTGAGGAAATGAAGACAGCCTGTACCGGAATGGTGCAGGCTGTTTTTTGTGTCAGTGGAGACTGTCGAGGATCTGCTTCATGTAGGTAATAGCGGTATCTTTGTCAGGATTGTAGAGTGAATATTTATAGACAATCCCTCTGTGACAGAGATACACTTTGGCATTATACAAAGTCTTGTAGCGGTCAGTCTGCTCCGTCAGAATGATATCAGCGGACAAGCCGCTTTCCGCTGCATACGGAATCACTTCGTCTGTTCCGCTGTAGTCAACATCATAGGAACCACCACCGTACGCAACAGCGGGGATTTCAGCAGAAATCGGAATATCAATGGAAATATTACAGCAGGAATATTCCATCCCGAGAAGATCATTTGTACCCGAAAGCAGAACAAATGCCAATTCCTCCTCACGATAGTTCGAAGTCAGACAGATCGGCGCATCCCCCAGAACTTTTCCGAACAGTTCACTGTTCAGCAGATCACAGCCCAGCCATTCCTCCGCGTCCTGCCATGTATCAAACATCTTTCCGATATCATATCTTCCTATATATTTTTCCATGTCAAGCTGACTGGAATCGTACTGACTGAGTTCTTCCGTGACCTCTTCTGAGAGTGTGATCCTGTCTTTTTCAAGATTGACCAGAACTTTATACGC
>JBGVOJ010000347.1:0-2737 GCA_045126415.1 Eubacteriales bacterium
TTTCACTGGTCACACCGACTGTCCCGCCGTGGAGTTCGGTCACTTTCTTCACAATTGCAAGTCCGATCCCGTTTCCGGCGGATGCGTGGGATTCGTCCGCCTGATAGAATTTATTCCAGATTTTCGTCAGCTTCTCCGGCGGAATGGTGCTGCCGGTGTTGGCAACACAAACGGTCAGCCAGCCATCTTTTGCTTTAAGATCAACCCGCACGCTTCCGAAATCCGGCGTGAATTTCACCGCATTGTCCAAGAGATTGATCCACACCTGTTTTAGCATTTCTTCGTTGCCGGTAATTGTGTACTCACTGAAATCTGCCGACAGCTCGATGTGTTTTTTATCCCACTTTTCGTCCAGCAGCAGAATCGCCGAGCGGATCTGTTCGGACACATTAAATGTGGTCGTATCGGTAAGAATCGTCTGGTTCTCGATCTTCGTCATGTTCAGCACGTTGGTTGCCATGGCAGACAGACGAAGGGATTCTTCTTCGATGATGTCAAGATATTCCCAGCGCTGTTCCTCTGTCAGATTGCCGCGCTTGAGCAGTTTGGTAAAGCCTGCAATGGAAACAATCGGCGTTTTGAATTCGTGAGAGAAATTGTTGATGAAGTCGCTGCGGAGCATTTCGGTGTTCTGCAGCTCTTCCGCCAGCTTGTTGAAGCTCTCCGTCACAGGCCGGAATACAGATGTATTCGCCAGAAAATCCTTGTCGTCCAGCCGTGTCCGATAATCACCCGATGCCAGCCGGTTGATATGTGTCACCAGTCTTCCCACAGGATCCATGGAGTATTTTGTAGTCAGAAATGCCGCCGTGGAACCAATCACCAGACTGACAAGCACCGTGAGCCACATCAGAGAATAGGCATTGCCGGTATGTTCAAACGCCGCCACTTCCCGATACGGATAGATACCGAACCGGATCAGCAGCGCTACGATGGCCGCAGCCAGAAGAATGGATATCCATATGATGGCAAAAATAACGAAAGAATAGAAAAAGTAGAGTGCCCGCCGCTGTTTGCGTTCTTCAGGAGTGTGCTTCATACGTGTTTCACCGCCTTATATCCGAGTCCGCGTACCGATTCAATGGAAAATTCCTGCCATCCTTCAAACCGCTTGCGGAGTCTGCCAATGTGTACCGTCACCGTCTCCCAGCCGGTATCGCTTTCCACACCCCAGATTTCGTCCATGAGCTGAATCCGGGTGAAAATTTTACCGGGGTAAGAGAGCAGCTTGTACAGGAGCATGAATTCCTTCTGGGGAAGTTCCTGCTTTTCGCCGTGTCCCATGACAGTCAGTGCATCATAATCGAGAATCACATCTCCGATTTCGATTCTGCGGTCATTGACGATCTTTGCACGGCGCAAAAGTGCCTTGATCCGGAGCAGCATCTCTTCCTCATCGATGGGTTTGGTCATATAATCGTCGGTTCCCACAAGGAAGCCTTTCTTTTTGTCTTCGGGGAGCTGCTTTGCCGACACCATCAGAATGGGAAGATTATTTTCCACCTCGCGGAGGGATTTTGTGAATTCGTAGCCGTCCATGTTCGGCATCATGATGTCCAGCACTACAAGGTCGATGTGCTCGCTGTCCATCAGGTCAAGTGCTTCTGCACCGTCAGATGCGGTGGAAACGGTATATCCGGCGGACTCAAGAATCGCACAGAAAAGCCGGCGGGTATTTTTATCATCATCAACTACAAGAATATGGAACATAGGTGTACCTCGGGATAAGATGTTGCCATTATCATAACACAGAAAAATAAACTGAAACTAAACTGTGAGGAGAAAAAACGGAGTATTTGTTTTTCTTTGGCAAAGTTTACCTCTGGGTGGTAAGAAAACGTGACCTCCTTGAATCACTTCTTCAGTCTCTCCTGTGTTTTGTTACTGTTATTATGACTATTATAACCTACAGAAGCAGGTGATGTCAAGGTTCCAGAATATTTGACTTCCCGCCCGGAATATGCTGCAATCAAAGCAGTATCCTTTCGTCCATGAAAAAAGCCGTATACCAGTAATGTCTTATACTTTCTTATTGGGAACTACTCTTCAGGAAGTCCTTTTGACCGATGTTTTTCAGAAGATTATCCATACTTGAATTTTCTTCTGCAGTATGTTATAATAGTACATATCACAGGAAAGGATCGTCTTTATGCAGACACATGCCGGAATGAACACAAAGACCACACAAAAAATCGTCTATCAGATCATGCATAAAGATAGACTTACAGCAGAAGTTTCTTCTCTCGGCGAAGCTGTCATCCATGATGAACAGTTCATGCCGTATGACCTGTACCTTTCTGACGAAAACGATGATTTCGATATGAGAATCAACAACATCAATGTTTTCTATCATTGGTGTGCATCCAGAGTGCTTTCCCTTGACCGCAAATTCGCCAAGGATATTTTCAACAGTATCGGAGTCGCACAGGCTGTGACCGACCGTGACCGTGCCATGATTTCGCTGTCATACCACTGCGTGTCCCTGACAGATGTATATTGGGTGAAAAATGCCGAGGAATCGATCTGTTTCAGCGACATTAACCTGTACGACCACACGCTGAACGATACGGTTGTGGAACTGACGCTGAAAGGCAGACAGCTTACCGTAACCAACACCGAACTTGCACCGGATCTTTCCACCAGAGGACTGTTCCCGAAGGCATGGATCCGTACCGCTGACGGCTTCCGCCTGCTGAAGGACGGCGGCGAAGATGTGGTGGAAAAAGAAATCCTCGCC
>JBGVOJ010000348.1:0-1562 GCA_045126415.1 Eubacteriales bacterium
GAAAATCATCCTCTCTGCAACCAGAACAGCATTGTTGCGTTCCTGAACCGCGACATTTCGATTCTCCCGAAGGACGGCCGTCCGATCTCGCAGAGCCGCGACCTCGGCGAACTGTTCCGCGAACGTCTGCCGCTGTACCGCGCGGTCTGCGATTTCGAAATCGCGGTGGACACGCCCGATGCGGACGTAAATGCACGGAAAATTCTTGACAAGGTGGGGTTATAAAATGAAATTTCTGATCATCAACGGTCCGAACCTGAATATGCTCGGCATCCGCGAACCCGGCATCTACGGCAAACAGGATTTCGCATATCTGCTCGACTACGTGAAGCAGGCGTGCGACGACGCAGGCGTGGAATGCGAGACGTTCCAGTCGAACCACGAAGGCGCGATCGTCGATAAAATACAGGAGGCTTACGGAAAGATCGATGGCATCGTCATCAATCCGGCGGCGTACACGCACACAAGCGTGGCGATTCTCGACGCGCTGAAATCCGTGGGAATTCCGACCGTGGAAGTCCATATTTCCGACATAGGCAGCCGTGAGGAATTCCGCAAGCATTCGTACATTTCCCTCGCCGCAAAGAAAACCATCGCGGGACATGGGATTCCGGGCTACCGCGAAGCCATTCTCTGGCTGGCAGACGAACTGAGAAAGGGGTAAAAATCATGATTAAAATTGCACTGACAAGCTCCTCCGGCGACAATATGTTCTTTCTGCGTCCGCGCTATACAAACGTGCTGATACGGTTCGCCAGAGAAGCGGGATACGACGTGATGCCGGTGATTCTGCCGATCACGGACGACGAGGAACTGATTGAAACCTACGCAAATGAATTCGACGGATTCATCTGCACCGGCGGCGACGACATCGACCCATCCATCTACGGCGAGGAAAAGCACCCGAAATGCGGCGGAATTGAAAGCAGCCGAGACATTTTCGAGCTGTCTCTCTTAAACAAAGTGACCGCACTCGACAAGCCGGTGTTCGGGATCTGCCGCGGAATTCAGGTGATGAACGTCGCTTTGGGCGGAACGCTGTGGCAGGACATCCCGAGTCAGTGGAGTGAGCCGCACGGCAACGTACATTTTGAGCGGAACGAAAACAATGATCCGCGTCACAATGTCACTGTGTCGGGCATGCTCGGTGAACTGCTCGGCGAGGACATCGTTGTCACGAATTCGTACCACCATCAGGCAGTGAAGAAGCTCGGCGACGGACTGGAGGTCTGCGCGGTGAACGAAGACGGCATTGTCGAGGGGATTGAGCACACGGAACTGACGTTCTACCGCGCAGTTCAGTGGCATCCGGAAGTGGATCCGGACGACGTTTCGAAGAAGCTGTTCACGGAATTTCTGCGGCACGTGCAGGGGTGACAGAAATATATAAATGGAAAGACCATCCGAGCGGATGGTCTTTTATATTTTTTCAGATTTCTCCGAATTCCCGCAGGAACCGAATATCTTCAACAAAGAATGTTGATTTTTTGTAAGTTTTCGTCATCGGCATACCTCCGGATTCCGGTCGATGTAGTTTTTCAAAAAGGTTAATATTTCCATGG
>JBGVOJ010000349.1:0-1740 GCA_045126415.1 Eubacteriales bacterium
GTTCGTGGGTTCCGCGGCCGCCGTGTGTCGTGTATTTGATGTGCCACGGGTTGAATCCGCAGACGGTCGTCATTTTTTCGCCGTTTGTCTTGTTGTACTGTTCCGTCAGGATGCGCTTCATCACCCGGAGGTCACAGCCAACCGGCTGAGTGGAATCATCGTACGGTGCTTCGTCCCCGAAGCAGAACAGGTCGAACGTGAACGCACGCCGGGTGACGGCGTAGTCCATATTCGGCACGAACGCGTTGCCCATGTCGGGGTAAAACGGTTCGCTGTCCCGCCACTTCATACCGTCGGGCGAGAGTTCGAGCAGATCGTCCGCGCAGTCCTTCATGAATTTTGTGAGTGCCCAGACGTACGCGTCGCACTTCGCGCTGCCGGTGGACGGCTCGTCCGTTTCCCAGACGATACCTTCGCCGGTGAAGCGTCCGCGCAGATCGATGACCACTTCTGCGGACGTAATCGATTGCACAATATTCGCCGCATTCCCCGCGCGGATCGGGAGATATCCCAGCACTGCACACGCCGTCGTCGCGGCGTTCAGTGTGGAAGGAACGTCCTCATCCCAGAAGATCAGTCCGCCGTCACGGATGAAATCCGTAAAAATCCGGAGGACATCTTCGACGGTTTCCGCCGTCATGAGCGGTTCATGTTCCAGAAATTTCCCCTGACCGGTCATGTAATCGAGCCAGAACCGGTCGTGTTCCTCCCAGAGGAGGAAGAGCTGCGGCTTTTCGCGGTTCAGCAGCCCCTGCAGACAGGTCGTGAACCGGAACAGGTCATACCGCGTCACGCTGTCATATGCACTAAGGGCTTTGTTGACATCAAGAATGACCATCGTTTTTTCCTCCGAGAGCACGGCACAGGTCGAGAAAATCGAGCGCGGCCGCTGTCAGATGTTTGTTTTTGTGGTACACAATCTTGTATTTTCGTTTGAATTCGATACCGTCGACGAACAATTGTGCGACACGTCCGCCGGCGATTTTTTCGTCTGCCATCCGCTTCGGGATGATGGCGACGCCGAGTCCGGCGCACGCGGCATTCATGAGCGCGGCCGTACTGAGACTTTCCCACGCAGGTTCGGGAAGCGGGTATTCCAGCGCGGCGAGGGTACTGTCGAAGACCTCGCGGGTACCGCTGCCGTGTTCACGCAGGAGAAAATCCATCCGCAGGAACTCGTCCGGCGCGATGACCGCGCCGTTTTCGAACTGTTCCGACGAAGCAATAACAGCGAGGCTGTCCTCCATAAAATCCTCCGAAACGAGGTTTTCGTCGTGGACGATGCCCTCCATCAGGGCAAAATCAATCTCATTCTGCAGGGTCGCGTGCTCGAGCCGGTCGGAACGGTCGACTTTGACGCGCACCGTCGTCTCGGGATGGATCACGCGGAACCGTGCCGTAAAGTCCGGCAGGAGCATCGAACCGATCGAAATGCTCGCGCCGACGCGGATCACGCCGTTTTTTTCCCATTCGCGCACCGTTTTTTCCATGTCGTCGAAGGTCAGCGAAATACTGCGCGAGTATTCGCGGAACTTCCGCCCGGCTTCACTGAGGTAAAGACGGCGCGAAATGCGGTCGAACAGGCGCACGCCATAGTAATTCTCCAGTTCGGAGATGGCCAGACTGACCGCCGGCTGGGTCATGTGCAGCTGTTCCGCCGCTTTGGTTGTATTGCAGCCGCAGTCGCACACGGCTTCGAAAATTTTGATATGTCGTATGGTAATCGCAGATCACCCCATC
>JBGVOJ010000350.1:0-7233 GCA_045126415.1 Eubacteriales bacterium
CCGCGCCAGCTTCTCAAAAGCGGCATGATCGGGTGAGCCGGGTTTGTCCATATGGACCGCGATCCCTTTGTCCGCAAAACGCTGGGCATATTCGGTCATGAATTCCTCATTTGTCTCGATGGCGACTGCATCCAGATCGTCCATCTGCAGAAGTTCGTCTGCGGTATACTGCGGCGTATCCCTGTACAGCGGAGCTTCCAGATTGTGTTTCCATTCGTCAATGGGTTCCGCAAGACCGATCAGATCAAAAATATCGTTCTGCTTCCGGATGCTTGCAAAGGTCTGGCTGGCGTGGGTCATGCCGTTGGTGCCGACCTGCGCGATTCTGATTTTCTTCATAGTCATTCCTCCAGCATATTCCAGTCAAACTGTACGACAGGAAAATGTTTTTCCGCAGCCAGTCTGCCGAACACTTCCGGTGCTTCGGCGGGGGAGTGGGTTTCTTCCACCATGCCTTCCAGACAGATTCTTCCGTTTGCGGCAAGCTGCAGAAGAGTACGGATATCATCCCGTGTGGTCCACAGTCCGGGAGAGGATTCCACCTCCGGCCGTGCATTGGTATGTGCGCCGATCAGCGAAATTCCGGGACCATGCACCTTCCTGTAATAATCAATGGTAAAGTCGGAACTGCGGGTACAGCCCAGCAGCGCAACACGCCCGAACCGTGCCATGCAGTCCAGCACCTGATCCAGCGCTTTTCCGCTGCCGGTCACTTCAATGGCGACCCGGACACCGCCCGGTACAATCGCACGAATCTGTGCTTCAAAGTCCGGTGCAAAGGGATCTGCGGTAAAATCCGCACCCATGGCAAGGGCTTTCGCTCTCTTTTCCGGCACCGGATCTACAGCAATTACAGGATACGCACCGGCGGCACGGAGCAATTGTACAGCCGTCAGACCGAGAACCCCCAGTCCCATCACAATGGCGGATTCTCCGATTTCCAGACGGCATTTCCGGATGGCGGCCAGCGGGAAGGTTCCGATCAGCCCGAGAGCGCCGTCACAGAAGGAATTTCCTTCCTCCAGAAGATGGACGTTCTTTTCGGACACCGTCTGGTACCTGCTGTGGATTCCCCATGAGACAGCAACTCTGTCTCCTACCTTGACAGAACGGACGTTTTCACCGACAGCGCATACAATCCCGGAAGAACTGTAGCCTACGGTACGGGGAAATACAGCCGGAGCATCGGTGGGTTTGGACACGATACTGATGTTGGTATCCCCGATCAGATTTGCTCTTTCCGTACCGCTGCTGATGGTGGAATATGATGTTCTGACAAGGACCTGTCCCGCTCCCGGCTGACCGATCGTTTTTTCAAGCAGTTCCGCTTTTCCGGGGGCTGTAAATGTTATGCAGGCATTTCGCATGGTATTCTCCTTCCGATAGAAATATGGTTTGCGGATTCATGCAAGCCTGAACACAGGTGCCGATGAATCTTTCCCGCAAATCGGCTGCGGGAGTGTGATTTTCAGCCCCTCTTCTGTTTTTTCAAATATCAGTTTTTCTCCCGTCGCAAGGTATGTAACCTCCTGCACATCACGTGTGAGCGGAATAATCACAGTACCGGAGAGAACGTCTTCTTCCTGCAAAGGATACAGTGCATACAGAATATCGCCCTTCTGCGTGAAGAAAACATCATCAATCTGGGGAATTTCTGCGGGACGCGTCGCGTAGATGGCTTCTCCGTTGACTCTGAGCCATGCGCCGAGACCTTTTACCTCCCGGATTGCGCCTGCGGGCAGTTCACCGTTGGGCTGCGGACCGATATTCAGTGCCAGATTACCGCCGCGGCTGACCACATGAATCAGCATATGAATCAGCGTCCGTGACGATTTGTATGTGTCATCGAAGCGGAATCCCCATTGTGAACCAACTGTAACACAGCTTTCCCACGGCACACGAATGACACTGTCCGGTACGCTTTGTTCCGGGGTGATGTAGTTTTCATTTTCGCCCCCTACCGTCCGGTCGGCGGTAATCAGCCATGGCTGGATTTCTCTTGCCCGGGCTGCAATATCGCTCATACGCACATCCTGTCCGTTGGCCGGATTGACCTGTCCGCCGTCCAGCCACAGAATTTCGATTCTGCCGTAATTCTCCATCAGCTCAAGAATCTGGTTCCGGGTGAATTCCTGGAATTTCTCCCAGATTTCCGGATGTTCTGCCGGATTGTAGGTGGGATTTCTGTTGTATGCGACCGGACGATCCATTCCTTCTGCCCAGTACCACGGGCAATTCCAGTCGGGCTTGGAGAAATATGCGGCGATGGCAATGTCTTTTTTCCGGAAAGCATCGAACGCTTCCTTTGCGATATTGGCATATTTGTGTGTATGGAAAGGACATTCCCTGCTTGTGATTTTATAATCGGTGTACTGCGAATCGAACATACAGAAACCGTCATGGTGCTTTGTGGTGAAAATGAAATACTTAAAGCCGTTTTCTGCGGCAAATTCCGCCCATTTGTCCGGCTGAAAACGAACCGGATTGAATGTCTTATACATCTCCGTATACTGGCGGCGGAATGTTTCCGGATCCGTTTCCCAGTCCACGTCTCTGCGGGACCAGGATGCGTCTGCGTCCGACAGCGACCACGATGCGTCGAGACCGAGCTGTGAATACGGGCCATAGTGCATCATAAGAGCCAGCTTCTGATCCTGAAACCATTCCAGACGTTCCTGAATCAGCGGATCCTTGGGACGTACATATCTTTCTTCCGAACTGCATCCGTGCAGTCCCTGTTTGATCATGTCTGCCATATCTGTTTTCCTTTCCTGATGATGTTCAAAAAATGGTTTGAAAGGCTTTTCTGTACCGCTGCAGCCTCCTCTCTGTTGTACACAGTATACAGTATCCGCCTCTCTCTGTCAACCGTTCTGGTGAAATTTCATCAAAACATTGTCGGTATCAATCGCGATAAGGAACGATCTTGCCTATATTATAATTGGTGGTATTACATCGAATTCCCCTGCCAATGTTGATTTCCCTTTACATATCTGATATAATACAATTGAAATCGGCGGTATATGACCGTTTGAAGGAACGAGTGTATTTCATTCGGTTCTGTTTTGCACAATCCTCCGTATACCGCTATCATTCTACAGGAGTATACACAATGAAAACTGTTCAGATACCAGCTGTTCCCCCTGAGGCTATGACCAATCAGCGAACTTATACGGTTTCCGTCAGAGACCCTGACGTGAAAGTTTCCGTGACACCCCTGCAATGCGACTGCGGTGTGGATGTATGCCGGGTTCATGTGATATTTCCCGGGAATACCGTTCCCTCTCCCGTGACCGTACAATGGGAAGAAGATATGGTCAACATCCTCTCGGTCTGGAACCCCACCGGCGGCAGACATCGTGCCATTCATCAGTGGTTCGCTCCCACACACAACTATTCGAATTTCTGTTACGGCGCACCCGTTCTCTGTACCGTCGGTGAGAAAGGATTCAATACGCAGACCGTTGCCGTATCTGACTGTTCGATCCCGGTCACGATGGAATTTTACGTGAAGGATCTGGAGCAGCGGGACAAAGTGGGGTACAGTGTATCGTTTTTCACCGGAAACTGCAGTCCCATGAAGGAATACACAGCCGATATCCGCATTGACTGCCGGAAGATCCCCTATTATGACAGCATCCGGTCTGTGTCGGACTGGTGGAAAGAACACGGATATACTTTCCCGGCATGTCCAGCCGCTGCCGAGGACGCCCTGTATTCCTCGTGGTACAATTTCCATCAGGCTCCGGACGGGGAACGACTTCTCCGGGATCTGGAAATTGCGGCGGAACTGGGATTCCGTACCGTAATCCTGGATGATGGCTGGCAGTTTGCGGGGCCGTCCAGCGGAAGCTATTCCCAGTGCGGAGAATGGCAGGTATCGCCGGATAAGTTCGCGGACTTCAAGGCGTTCACCAATGGAGTACATCATCTGGGGATGAAACTGCTGGTGTGGTTCAGCGTCCCCTTCGTGGGCATCGACAGTCCTGTTTACAGCAGGTTCGAGGGGAAGTATCTCTACACCGATCATGGCGGTATAAAAGCCGGTGTCGTCGATCCGCGGTATCCGGAAGTGCGTACTTATCTGAAGAACACCTATAAACGCTTTCTGCGGGACTACGATATCGACGGCTTTAAGCTGGACTTCATCGACAGCTTCCGTCCCGGCGATACAACCGCAGAACCGAACGATTCCATGGACTGCCCGACCGTGGAAGAAGCGGTACAGCGTCTTCTCACTGAAATCGAAGAGGAGCTTGCTTCCATCAAACCCGATCTTTTGTTTGAATACCGTCAGAATTACATCGGTCCCGCCATCAACCGGTTCGGGAATATGCTGAGGGTGGCGGACTGTGCCTACGACGCACTGACCAACCGGATCGGAATTGTGGATCTGCGGCTGATGGGATATCCTGTGGCGGTACATTCCGATATGCTGTTCTGGTCAAAGGACGAGCCGGTTTCCCTCTGTGCCAAGCAGCTTCTGAACATTCTCTTCGGCGTCCCGCAGATTTCGGTCATTCTGGAAAACAGTACCGATGAGCAGAAAAAACTTCTGAAACACTATCTGGATTACTGGACCGAAAACCGTGAAACCCTCCTCCACGGTGCTTTCCGGCCGCTGAATCCGGAATTGAACTATACCTCTGTATCGGGGGAATCCGACCGTAAGCGTATCACCGTGTTATACGCCGATCTTCCTTACACATGGGACGGCAGGGACTGCGACGTGTTCCTGAACGGAGATTCGGACGGACTGATTCTGGAAAACTCTCCGGAACATCCCGCCGTGGTCCGCTGGTTCGACTGTTTCGGAAACCGGCTCGGTTCCATGGAGGTGAACGCAGGTGCAATTGTGCGTGTCCCCGTTCCGCAGACAGGCATGGTGCAGATCTGCGGCGATTGACATTCACACCAGCGATCCTGTCATGGCTGCAATGTAAAAGATTCGCCGAGCAGCTGCCGTATAAGAAAACCGCACAGGTGTCCGTACAATCGGTACAGATTCCTGTGCGGTTTTTGCTTTACTTCACTTTTTCTCTTTGAGCATGTATTCCCGTTTATTTGTTTGGAATATCAGTTATTCTCCTTATGTATATCGTGTGCATATTCAGGGAGAATCTCATTTCCGGTTCAGATTTCCCGTTGCGTAACCGATGTATTCATATCCTTCCCGGCGTCCGTTGTACCAGAGGTGATACAGCCCGTCTTCGTCCCGTACAACCGTCGGCTTGTAGCAGGAGTTTTCATCCCATCCGCCGGGCGTCGGTGTGACCAGAGGGTTTTCCGGCACTCTCTGCCATCCCGTGATGCCGTCCTTCGAACGTGCGGCGCAGACGCAAGCGGTGTGGATGTCGCGGTAGCCGATGTAGAACATGAGGTAGCCGTCGTCTTCCTTCAGGAGCTGAACGGCGCCGATCCGGTTTTTCTCGTAATCGTTTTCGGGGGCACAGGAGAATACGGGATTCTGCCCGTATTTTTGCCAGTGAATGCCGTCTTCCGACTCTGCGTAACAGATTATGTTGGGTTCATAGGTTTCCCCTGCTGCGTACCACATACGGAATTTTCCGTTTTCATACATGACAAAGGGATTCATCACGGAATCCTTTTCGAAGTCCGCTTCCGGTACCAGAACGGGTTCCTTATAGAACCGTTCAAAGTGGATGCCGTCCTCGGAACGGGCAATGCCGATCCAGGATCTGCCGAAAGCGCCTTCCCAGTACTGGCTGGTATACCACATCAGATAACCGTTTCCGGCGGGATCAGGGATCACGCAGTTGCGGTTAAGGTTGTTTTCGCCGGTGGAAGGATCGCATTCCAGCGTGATGATGGGATCGTCCCAGTGGATGCCGTCGTCGGAGAAGGTTACAGCCAATGCTTTTTTCGGACGCCATGACACATCCATGCGAAGCCGTCCGTTCTGCTTCCAGACGTATGCGTCAAACATGGTGCCTGTCTCGAGGTTTCCGAATACGGGAGAATTTCCGTACTTCTTAAAAGAGCCTGTATGTTCCATATGTACCTCCTGTGGAATGGAATGTCACTTTTCAATTACTGATACTGTTCGACAAAGCGTTCGATCAGCTTTTCCGCTGCTTTCTGGGAACGCTGAACGGAAGATGCGAGAGTATCGGCGGACTCGCTGTTCAGTGCCGCATTATAAATACCGGTCACGCCGAGGAAGTTGTACGCCAGTTCGGGGTCAATGGTCCTGGAGGCGCGGATGATGTCGAGCATTTCGCAGGAGTCCTTGTCACGCATTGCCTTGCCCGCCAGTACAACATCATAATAAGCAACCGATGTGGTGTAATAGCTGTCCGCATTCATTGCTTCCAGCATATGACCGGTGAAATCGGTCGTGGAAGAGTTGCGCGGGATGACCATGATGCTTGCCCAGTAGGTACTAAAGGAATGATGGTAATTTTCCTGTGCTTCGTCATACTTGGGCATGGGAAGCAGACCGATGTCGGTATCCAGATCGCGGAAGATCAGAAGCTGCTCGATCCCGCCGACATAGAACAGGGAGTTGCCCGCACGGAAGTTTCCGCGAAGACCCGTACCCCATACATCATCTACTTTTCCAGACAGAGTTTCGGCACGCATATAGTTCTTGCTGCACAGGATACTGCAAACCTTCTCTGCCACAGTATAGAATTTTTCGGTGACATTCAGTGTCGGATAACCTTCTTCATCGGGTGTGACCAGAATCACATTGGAAGCGAGCATGAACAGCGGGAAATTGAAGTTTTCCCCTACCGCACCGTAACGGTCATTGTGGTCGAGTTCTCCGTTGCCGTCAAGGTCATGGCCGACCTGTTCCAGAATGGCACTGAAGTTGTCCAGCGTCCATGTGTTGCCGCGAACCATTTCGTAGGGATTCACTTCGAAATCAACGGCAAGCTCCTTGTTGAAGACAACCGCATACGTGTGGGAGTCCGTCCACGTGTTCATGGAACCAATGACGGAGTATACACTGCCGCCGATTTCCATGGATTTCGCTGCACTGCTGTCCCACCACGGCATTTCCAGATCAAGATGTTCGATCTGTTTCCAGTCGGCATTGTAGCCGTTCTGAGCAAGTCCGAGTGCGGCAGAAAATCCGGGAATGATGACATCCCAGTTCTGCTCACCGGCAAGGTAGGAATTGCTGTATGTCGCGGAAACATCGCCGGCGGTTTCATCCACGATTTCGATATCATAGGTGGTTTCCATCCGCTCGGTACGTTCGAAAAT
>JBGVOJ010000351.1:0-7669 GCA_045126415.1 Eubacteriales bacterium
TCAAAGTTCGTATGCGGAATCTGCGGCAGTATTCCGCCATTGCAAAAACGCATAGTATCCAGAGAATCGGCATCACACAGGGCAGAAAAGCAGTAACGCGTCAGAAACGCGATTCTCTCAACCAAACCGGCATTATCCTCCAGTGTACAGTCATCGACAAGATATTTCAGTACTGTCTGTACATCAAGCGATACGTTCTCCGGGATTTCTCCGTCCGGTTCAAGCGGCTCCAGTTTACGCGCAAGCCGGGCATAAAGCGTGCTTTTTTCCGGATGGTCACCTTTTACTCCGGTATCCGGCAATCCCGTATGGTGTCCCGCGATGCATTGAGCCGCCAATAGCGAAATACATTGTGCTGCATAAGACGAGAGGCATCCACGCGGAATAACACTCACCGCCTCCTTCGCCCCGTGCAGGGAATGCTCAGTGCGTATACTCGGATCCTGCAGATGCTGCTGAAACCGTGCGGTTCCTTTTCCCCGGTCGTGCTGCAAACCAATCCAATACGCAAAATCCTTGAGCTGAGGCATGACAAAATCCCTGCACATTTCTGCAACATTGAGACTGTGCTCCTCCAACGGCTGCCATGGAAATTTTTCTGACGTATGGGCATATAATATGTTTTTATCATTTTCAGAGAACATATTTCAATTTCCTTTCAGAGTTTTTTTGTATATTTATCACAAATCCATTATAACTCCAACTTTATTGCGTGTCAATAGTTTTTTCCAAAAATACACAAAAAAGATCATAACCCCGAACGCGACAATTTCTACAACAGCAAAAAAAAAAAAAAAAACAACCGGATATGCTTCTCACAAACATATCCGGTTATCCCTTATGTAGCCGCCACCTGTACAATCATCTGGTTTCCCGTAAGCGGGATCTGCTCCGCAGGGGTGGGTACAGGCGGTACGAACGACGACAGTACCTCATCGCTGATTTTTTCACGCACCAACTGAATCCCGCACTGAAAATCCATGTTTTCCATCACAATATGCAGAAAGTCGGGAACCAGAAACGACATCCCTCCGTTCGGCTGTGTGGTAAGCACTACAGGATAAACATACGATTTTACCGTCGCTGCTTCCTCATACAGCGCATCCATCAGGGACATCGTCTCGATCTTATGCTTGTCCTGTACATGAGTATAGGTGTCCATCGTAAATGATACCGAGTAGTGTCCGAGCAGCATGCACAGCGTTTTTGCGTCCATCCCCTGCTCCATCGCACGTGTGGCGAACGTATGACGAAGGGCATGAAAGGTATAGTGTTCCAATCCACTCATCGTCAGGATCTGCTCATAGTAGTCGCGGAAAGTTCTCGGTTCGATATAGCCTCCCAGAGGGTTGGTCACGACCATCCCGCTGTTCTCGTGCAGAAAAGGATCCTGCTGAATTTTCAAAGCACATTCAACCTGCAAATCTCGTACCCATGAACAACTCTTTGGTTGACACCTGCCAGAAAATTGCCTATGCGTTCAATCAGATTCTGGATCGCGATACCCGTATTTTCCTGTTCCTCTACTATCATTACTGTTTCACTGCCTCCCTTTTCGGTCCGCTGCAGTCTGACAAAATCCTGTGCCTTGATATCCCAGATCCAATTTTACGTGCTGATGTCATAGCACACTTTTTCCCTGCAACTGTCTGTGAAAGTGTTTTGACCAGTTCCACCAAGAAAGAGTTTTGTGAAGTATATAATAATACCAATGATATTCCCTTTATCGTTGAAGAGGTTCCAAGTATCCGTAATTCAACAATCGGAAAACTTGAATCCATTGTAAATAAGATTGTTACCATTCAGCGCACTCCTCTCTTCCCAACAATCCCCAATTCCTTTCCAATTCTTGAGGAAAACTTTGCTGTTCCAATCCTTTTCACTGAACAATCCCATCCGGAAAAATCCTTCTATCATATTTTTCTTGATCGCGAATCCTTCTCTCCCTTCAGTTACTCTGCCTCTCACCTCAGTTTCTCTACACCGACATCTTCTGCCGAACTTCAGGAATACTCCAATCACTTTTACAGATACTTTCCAACAGCATTCCAACATGCCCTGCAGCATGATGCGTTTTCCCGGTCCCCCATCCAAATCATTTTTTTTACACTGTACACTGCCTGGGAAGATATGTGTTACTCATTAAAGATTACGAACCCGTTAAATGTTCACGATGACCCGAATTGCATCGACTCCTGCAATACAGCAATTCTGCTGGATGCCTATCTGCCCAAAATCAGCAAAGTCAGAACGGTTACTCCACAGCTGTTCCTTGATACACTGAAAACACTGGCGGATAATCATACCATCCCCGTATACAAACGGCTGAATGCCCCGGTCAACGAGTGTCTTCCGTACATCACTTATTTGGATAAAATGCTGCCGTATATTTTAGAAAGTACTGACTCTGAAAATAATACGGTCTGGAGTATCAACCTGCCTGCTCTCCGAAGTGTACTTCAGAATATTCCCGGTCAGAACTACATAAAAGAGGTATTACAGCTGCTTTCCGAAAAAGGGATTCTGGAATCCAGCAATATCAATCCTGCCTCGTACCAAAAAAGATATACTGTACACATCAACAACGAGGATACAATTTCCTGTCACCATGATATTGCATTATACGGTATCCGTTTCCCCGCCGAAGAAAAAAAGCAAGAGCCCACACAAGCTCCTCCGTATATAAAGCCTCAAACGTCCCATTTCAAATTAGGGCTGGATATGAACTGTTCCTCGAATGTCTATTGGGATTTTGAGGACGAAAGAGTCCCGAACAAACATCTGCTGATCACCGGACAAAGCGGCTGCGGTAAAAGCGTCTTCCTTTCCAAATTAATAAAACAAGCAGGCGAACAAAAGTTAACCACCGTAGTCATTCACCTTCAGGGGGATTTGCCCTCCGCTGACAATTCTGTCATCATAGATATCGCAAGGGATAACCCGGGCATAGATCTGGAGAACCATGAATTGTATAATGGAGAAACTGTTTTTTTATCTGCTCCAAAAAATGTATGGCATCAGAGATATCTACCAATCAATCATTCAGGGAAGCTATAAGGCGTACGCCCAGAACCACAGCGATGTATACACTCTCCACACCTTTGCAAAAAACTTCAATCAATACAAAGAAAAATACGAGAAGACTCTGTCCGGCTATGATACCACGGATACCCCGCCATCCATAAAGACTCCCGTTCCTGTACAAAGAATGTGGAACGACATTGTGGAAAACCACTTTTTCTCCGGGAAACCGCTTCGCTGGAATGATTATCGCGGCAAAACAGTAATACTCGATTTCAGAAACTGTGCAGAGTCCGACAGTCTGCGATCGAAATTGGCTGCAGCTTTCATGACAGATTTGTATCGCTGGCAAAAAAAGAATGAAACACAAACCTCCTCTGATGCCGCCAATAAAAATCCGCTCATACTGGTTATTGATGAATTCCAGCATCTTGACACCAGTAAAAACTCTATCATCAATGAAATTTTGCGTGAAGGACGAAAATACGGAGTTTCTTTCTGGCTCGTGTCTCAAACGGTCAGCAGCGAAAACGGCGCTTTGTTCAACACCTGTGTCAAGCAGGCCGGTGTACGTATATTCTTCGATTCGGGAAAGGAAGGCAATAAGAAAATTGCCGGTCTGCTCGGTAATACCCAAAAAGAAAAAAATAATTTTCTGAAAATCCTGGATGAGCAGCTTTCCAAAGGACAGTTCCTTTTCTCATGCTCACCTCATCCGACGATCCCGATCGACAGTTCAACGGCTCTGTCCGAAGATAATCTTCCCTCTCCCAATCCCCCTTCTCAGATCAATGCATCCGAACCACCCGAATCTGCCTTATCTGAACCGGTATACTACCAAAAAACATTCAATGTATAGTCCCATTAAAGAGGAAATGCTTCACAAACATTTCCTCTTTAATCGTTTCGGCCTTTTGAAAAGCTGGAATTCAGATCAGAAATACCGTGTCAAACACCGCAGTATATTTCTGGATCAGCTCCGGCGAGAGGGAACCAAAGTCGTCTTTCGTCAGGCCGGCAACGAAGAAGGTTCCTGCGATAATGTCGTACAGGTTCCCGTCTTCATCGAACAGCGGACGGTTCCACGGGAGTCCAAGCAGCTTGCCCTCGTCGTTACAGATCAGGGCGATCGGGTCCTCCATTGAGGGATAAATTGCCTGGACCGTACCTCCGACAAGTTTCTGATAGACGGACAGTTCTGCGGGGATTTCGATCGGTTTCGGAACTTCATAAGGGTTCACCAGTAAAACAGTGATAGTAGGTCTGGACATAATCATCCTCCGGTATAAAAAATTCAAGCAGACAGCTGCTTGTTCAAAGCTATACTATCTGCTTGATTTTCTGTGAGTTTACAGCAAATATCCTGTATTCTGTTAAGCTGTTTCCTTATTGCTCTGATACCATAAATTAACCCCATAGGGACGAAGTACAGCCTTGGCGTAGTTCAAAAAAGCATGATGCTCTTTTCTGGTTCCGCCATAGCGATGTCCGTCCACATAACTGACCGCATTGATTACAATATGGATGTTCAGATTTCCCGTATCTTCATGAACCGCATATACCGTCTCATATTCCATCCTATAGAAAGCGGACAATTTATGAGCGATCTCATTTGCAATTCTGTAATCTTCCAGTTCCTGTGAAGCAAAACTCACAATGAACTGCCGTACCTTTACACCATTGCTCTTGTTAAATTTTGCTGCGGTTGTATCCACACATGCTGCATAATAGGCAGCTGCTTTCGTCGGATCCTCAATCATCAGTCCAGGGAAATTATATCCCATAAAACACCGATGCGGAAGCTTGTATTCCTGCAGAATATATCTGAGGATATCATATCTTGCCTCATCATCATGATATTTGCCTTTTTTATTTGCTGTCTTAAAAATTGCCATAATTCTTTACCTCCTGTTTTTCATGTCAGTTGTATTGTTTATATATAGTATTATATATACTATATTTGTGTATTAATGATGTATAGATAGTCTATCAGTGTAGATCTACATATAGGTATTTCCTCCTCTATAGTTTACGCAAGGGGCAAGAGTTTCTGCAACTCTTGCCCTGGGGCGCCCATATTATTTTATCTTATTGTTTGCTGCATTGTTAAAGATTTACTTCATATATCTATGCTTATCACGGCTTTTCTATCATCCATACAAACTCCCCCGAGGACATTCCACAGTCCTCGAGGGTATCTCATTTCTTCCACAGCTTCGCGCTGTCGCGTACATATTCCTCCACCGCCTCCTTAGGTATCTTCCACACCCGACCTACTCGGAACCCTTTCAGCTTCCCGCTCTTCAGCAAAGCGTAGATCGCGTTATGTCCGACTCTCAGAATCTCGGCGGCTTCCTGTGCAGTCAGCAGTTCTTCATATTCTCTGAACATTCCATTCCTTCCTCTCTGCATTTCCGGAATTTCGGACAGGTCTCCGGCGTATGAGGGCAGTTGTCCGCATACTCACAGCGTTTCTTATGCGGTCCGTATAAAGCAAAACGGATAAGCTCATTCATATCGCCGCAAGGGGTATTACAGGAAGTACTTCTTGCGCTGAAATAAAGAATGTTTCCTCTGTCCCCTTTATACAAACATTCTTCGGTGTCATTATAAAACCGCACTTTTCCGTATTCTCTGTCGGACACATGGATAGGATCAATCTCTCCGTATGCATCCGGTCCCATAATTTCCGGAATAACAACTTCTTTGTTGGATAATACGAGAGTAAAGGTTTCACTGGATCCTTCAATCTGAATTTTTCCATCCAGCACTCTGCCTTCTCTTACTGCAGTTAATCTGCTTTCATTTTCGATGACCATAATGTTTCTCCTTTTTGGGATTGAAATAATTTTTTCAGGACTGTCATTCATAGACGACATTTCCTTTACAATATGGTTAGAGTGCAAGTAAGAGTTTACATAAGCTCAGACGTGCCTGGACAATGAAGCTTATCTGTCATCCCCCTCTCCACTTTCTGACCTTCCGATAGAACGTACTCGGCTTCAGATTCAGCCGCTTCATGGCTTCCACAGCAGTGATTCTGCCGGATTCCCACAGGCTGACCACCTGCGCGAAGTTCTCACGTTCGATCGGCTTTCTTCCTTTATATATACCATTCGCTTTGGCAATCTCTACACCTTCGCGCTGTCTCTGCAGGATGTATTCCCTCTCCAGCTCAGCGACGGCACCGAAGATTGTCAGCATAAACTTTCCGGTCGGAGTTGACGTATCGATGGATTCCTTCTTTGATACAAACTCCACCTTCTTCCGGCTCAGATGATCGATCAGCTCCAGCAGGTCGCGTGTGTTCCGCGCAAACCGGCTGATGGATTCCACGATTACCGTATCCCCTTCGCGGACGTAATTCAGCATCCGCTGTAATTCCGGTCGCTCGGTGTTCCTGCCGCTCATGCGGTCGATGTAGACCTGTTCTACTCCCAGTTCCTGCATCAGCACTTCCTGACGTGCGATGTTCTGGTCAGAACTGCTGCATCTGATGTAGCCTATTTTCATTATTACCTCCCATTGAAGTGTACCCTATTGACATACCGAAAACGTATGCCAATAGGGTTGTTTTTCTCATTCTGGTATATGCCATTTTCCGCGGTGATCCTATCGGCGCGGCGGGACGCCAATGCACATATTGTCCATCCGTTCATCTCCCTTCACAGTTCATAGGGAACCATCCCGTAGAAATACTCCTCGATCTCCTCCGGCGTAATTCCTTCATCCAACAGTGCATCGATATCTTCACGGGTATAGCCGAACGCACCTGAGATGGAATAGAGATCATCCATAAGCAGCACATTACACTTCCTCCTCGCTTTCGATTTTGTCATTGATATAGATCCGGCGCTCTTTCAGATACTGGATCAGCTCCGGCTCCGTGATCCCCATCATGAAATCGCTCCATGACAGGTTGCGCATCTCCTCGTCACACAAAAGAATCGCCACGTCGCAGATGTGGTTGACCATCTGCAGCGTGGCGATGAGGGTATTGTATTTGAGGGTGCCTCGGAAAATGCGGAATTCGATGGTGTGAAAGTTCGTCAGGTTCACGCAGGTGTAGCGTCCTGCGCTACCTTTCTTGGCGTGTTCGAGGATGTCTTTGGGCTTGTCCTTGTAACCGTAGCGGGCCGCCCAACGATCAAGCTGACGGCGGGTACGGCGGCTGAATTTGAGAAGTTCCTCCCAGTGACGTTCAAAGAAGTACAGGATTCTTGCGATGACTTCGTCCTGTTCGGCCTCGGTGTCCCCGAAGGCAGTACGGTTGACGTGGACGTGTAAACCACAGGTACCGCTCTGATGGGAGGTGTAGCCGAGGCGGGTCGCTTTCTCAAGAATCGCCTGCCACGGCATTTCGTATTGATGGAACACAGGGGACATCGGATGAGTGACGATTTCGATGCCGTCTTCGAGCGAACCGTCGTGCTTGCAGTAGATGTATTCCAAGCCGTTCTGATGTGCTGTTGCAAGAATGCGTTCGGCATTGGAATTACACTCTCCTGCGCCGTCGATTTCGAGTTCCACCCCAAAGAAACGGTCGCCAGTTCCGTAGAAGATGGGATCGGGTTTGTAGTTGTAGTCGTTGATGGTCTCGGGTTCGTTGCGGTCGTGATAACAGCTTGCGCAATAGGGATCATCGTCA
>JBGVOJ010000352.1:0-2973 GCA_045126415.1 Eubacteriales bacterium
CTACCTGCTTGCCGACGAGCATGTTGCGTACGTTGGATTCGCCGTCGATGAGGTATTCGTCCTGCAGGATGTACCACGGGCCGGAAACAAGGCGGCCTTCGGCGATGTATTTTTCAATCTTTTCGCGCATCTGCGGACGTACGGCGAGGTAGTCCTCGATCACAACCGCCTGACCATCGAGATGGAAGCTCTTGAACGTCGGGTCGGTGTCGAGCGTATTCAGCAGGCGGTCGAAAAATTCTACCAGCTTGAAGCGGTGCGCTTCGAACGGCATGTACCATTCGCGGTCCCAGTGGGTGTGGGAAATAAAGTGAAGATGTTTCTTTTCGGAAGACATAATTGGACCTTTCGTGAGTTTTTTTTAACATGAATATTGTAATATATCCGTGCGGCATTGTCAAGGGGGAATTTCGGGGAACGGAAACGCGTCATGTGATTTTTACAAACACTATTGACAGGGAATAAATTTCATGATATAATCCAGATATAGTGCAGTACAGTCACGTGAACGTATCATAAAATAACAAACAAAGGAGAAGTATCATGAAAATCAATCCTCACGCTGTCCGCTCCCTTTCCGTCCTTCTTTCCGCGCTCCTTCTTCTGAACGGCTGCGGAAATGAAATCCCTTCTGCAGATACGTCCGCCGTTCCCGCCGCAGTAAGCAATGCTCCGGAAACCGACGAATCCCCGGCAGAAACGCCGCTCCCTTCCGGAGAGGAACCGAAAGAAAAAAAGAAAAAAGAAGAAGAAAAGCTCGAACTGCTCCTCTACTATGATACCTACAACAAGGAGTACATGGATCTTCTTGTCGAAAATTTCCGCGAATACTATCCGGAAGTGACCGTGCTGCTCCGCGACTATACCGATCTGACGTCCCGTGAAGCCAAAGTACAGCTCGGCGAAGATCTGAAGAACGGGAACGCCCCCGACCTCATTCTCGATTATGTTACCTCCGGTTACAGCCGTATCCCCGACCTGATGCACATGATCGACGACGGAATATTTCTCCCTCTCGGGGAGCTGAACCTCGACCTGTCCGACTGCAATAAAGCCGTCCTCACCTGCGGGGAATACCGCAGCACGCAGTATTTCCTCCCGACGAATTTCAGTCTCGGCTATCTGATGTCCACCGATT
Source organism: Eubacteriales bacterium (assembly GCA_045126415.1). Classification (GTDB taxonomy): domain Bacteria; phylum Bacillota; class Clostridia; order Oscillospirales; family CAG-272; genus UMGS1696. The sequence continues at coordinate 1,139 of JBGVOJ010000352.1, forward strand.
CGCAGATGACCGACCTCGGTATCTATGATGCATCAAAGGTCACACTGGCGGAATTTTCAGAAAAAATCGCGCTGTATTACGAAAATTATCCCGGAAAATACGCGTTTCCGACACTGTTCAGCTCATCTTATCTGCCGTATCATGACGGTGTGTCCTTTTTTGACCCCAAAACCGGGGATCTCCTTCCAGAAGAGGAAGTCCGCCGGATCGTTGAAGAATACTCTGAATACTACAGAGAAGGACTGTTCCCCGGATTCCTCGCCCGGAATTATAACTCCTCGACCGCAGAACACAGCGAAAGCTCGCGTGAAACCCTCCTTGCGGAAAATCTCCTTTTCAGCGGTGCGCCCCATTTTCTCGGAGGACTTGATACCCTGATGCTGTTCAACCGCACCTTCACCGAGCTGACCGAAGCCGGCGAACTCCCCGTCATTTTCACCCTTCCCACATCGGACGGAAAATCACCCGCGCCCATGATGAACTGGTATTTCGCCGTCAACGCCGCTACGGAAAACCGGACAGCCGTAAAGTGGTTCATTGAAAACGCCATCCATCACGAGACCCAGTGCCAGATCGGCTGGTACTACGGTCTGCCCGTCAACGACTATTCCCTCGATATCATCTACGATTTCTACACCGAGCCGGACACCTACAACCGCCGCCAGTACAAGTCTGTTTTCCCCGTGTTCGGCGAATTTTCCAGAGAATTCGTCGACAGTTACTTCGAACCGATCCGAAATATGCGCAAAACCTCCTTCACGGACTGGTATATCACAAGCTGGCTGATGAATTATCCCTGGGAAGTGGAAGCAGGAGCCAAAACCCCCGACGAAATCTGGGAAATGACCTGGAACCTCGTCACCGCATACGTGAACGGCGAATGAACTTCTCCGACAAAAAATTCCGTTTCATGGACATATCTGTCATAACACTATTGACAGCTCCTCTATTCCATGATATAATTTTCACATAATTACACACAGTCATTTGAACTTATCATCAAGGAGGTATTTTCATGAAATCCGAACGATCCCACGCGATCCGGGAAATTCTCGTGAATTCCCTGCTGATTTTCATCACCGTCACGGTCGTCGGGATGATCTCGAACGTCGTGATCCTGCTTGTCGGGTGGTTTACGTCCCTTCCGGTCACGGCTTCCCTCGACGGACAGGGCTACACCGAAGCTGAACAGCAAGCAGTCTGGCTGCTCCTCGCCGTAATCGCCATGCTGACGTGCATGATCTGCACCTTCTTCATCACGATGGCGGTCGGCACGCGCGCGGCGCAGTACCGCGTCGGCTATAAGCGTTCGCGGAAGCTCGGGATTCTCCCCCTGCTTCTGACCGTCATTCCGGCACTTGCCCTGCACGGGATTCACTGTGTCATCCTCGCCGATATGTCGATGGCGTATCTGGTGATCGCCTCGCCGGTGCAGTATATCGCACGTTTTCTCGGGAAAGGTGAAAACACCCTGTTCATCGAGGATGCGTTCGATTTCGGGATGGAATATGTCTGGGCGGCGATTGCGATTTATCTTGCTCTTCTCGCGCTGTCCTGCGGTGCGGCGTATATTCTCGGTTTCCGGAAGCGCATCCGTGAAGTGGAGCAGAAGGAACGCGACGACGCGTCAGCCGCGCGGTACGAGGAACGCAAGGCGCGGCTCGAAGCGGAAGGACGCGGTACGGGGGTTTCGAATACCGCCCAGTCGGAATGGAAGCCGGAAATCAAACGGGAAACTCTCGCCGGCAAAACGGAAAAGCGTCTGATGGAGCTGAACCGGCGGAAAATCCTGCAGACCGCGCTGTTCATTCTCGTCTGGATCGGTGCGGACGTGC
>JBGVOJ010000353.1:0-2040 GCA_045126415.1 Eubacteriales bacterium
TGAACTGACCGATTTGTTTCATGCAGTAGATCATCTTCCGGAAACGAAAGACATTCTGAGACGGTGTACGGCATCTGTACTGCTGCGGCTTATCTATACCTGCGGTCTCAGACCGGGTGAAGGCCTTCGGCTGAAACGAAAAAATGTCAATCCGGACACGGGTGAAATTCTGATAACCGAAACGAAACTGAAAAAAGAACGGGTTATTGTCATGCACGATGATATGAGCCGGCTGATGCGGAAATATGTCATGCAGGTTGTTCTTGCAGGACGGGAGCAGAGCAGTTACTTCTTTCCTGATCCGAATCTGAATGCTTACAGTAATTCCTGGTTGGAAAATATTCTGAAAACATGCTACAGAAACGCCAATCCCGAGATTTCTGCAGACCGTCTGCCGCGGGTTCGTGTATATGATCTCAGACATCGTTTTGCTTCTGCAACACTGTGCAGATGGCTGGATGAAGGGAAAAATCTTTACAATATGCTTCCGTATCTGCGCACTTATATGGGGCACAGCAGCTTATCGCAGACGGCATACTACATTCATATCCTCCCCGAAAATCTTTTGAAATCCTGCAGCATTGATTGGTCGAAGCTGGACAATATCATTCCGGAGGACGATATATGGGACGAATAGCAGACAAGCAGTTATTCAATCTGATTCACGATTACTTTACGCTGTACCTGCCGAATTACAAATCTGCCAGTGAACATACGCTGCGGTCTTATCGGAAAGCTCTGGATGAACTGCTGGAATTCATTAAGCAAAAATACGGAATATCCTTGTTTGAAGTTTCTTTTGAGAAAATCAATCGTGATTTACTGCAGGAATTTATGACCTATCTGCGTGAAGAAAAGAAATGCAAAGACTCCACCTGCAATCTGCGGCTTACCTGTATCAGAGCATTTCTGAAGTACTGTGCGGAATCAGACGCTGCCCTGACAAAATACTACCTCAGCACCGATGGGGTTGCTGTACGTACTGTTTCCGAAAACAATCTGATTGATTATCTCAGTGAAAAAGCTGTACGTGCGATCATTGCCCAGCCGGATATTGAGACAGATATGGGACAGCGGGATATGTTTTTCATGATCCTTCTGTATGATACCGGCGCAAGAGTGGATGAGATGCTTCATGCTCGTATATGCGATGTAAAGACAGAATCTCCTGCCACGATGCTTTTGTTCGGCAAAGGCAAAAAGTACCGAAAGGTTCCGCTTTCTGCAAAAACGGTCAGTCATTACAAAAAGTATCTGAAGAAATTCCATCCCGGCGAAGATGCGTATTCGCAGGAATATATCTTCTATACGATTCATGATGGCGAACACCACAAAATGAGTGACAACAATGTGCGGACTTTTATGCGGCGATATGGACGTGAAGCGCAGAGACTTTGTCCTGAGATACCTGACAATGTTCATCCGCATCTGTTCAGACACAGCCGTGCCATGCACCTGTATCAGGGAGGTATGGATCTGACACTGGTATCTCAGTGGCTCGGTCATGCAAATCTGCAGACCACATTGATTTATGCTCATGCGGATACGGAACAGAAACGTAAGGCAATCGAACTTGCAGAACATTCCGACAGTCCGACGAAAAAGAACCCTTCGCCCGGGAGATATACCATAGATGATGAAGAGACTTTGAAAAGGCTGTATGGACTTTTGTAGGTCTTATTGTAATCAACAATGCGCTTTTTAGGGATGGTTATGATATACCAGAAAACACTGTTTTGCTGATATTGTAATCAACAATGCAATCTACACAAAAACACGCCGGATCGCTGTTTTTCTCAGCTTTTCGGCGTGTTTTGTGGTACATTGTTGATTATGTTACGTGGTCGATTTCCATTTTCCCACCAACCTCAAACTGATCTTAATAATTCCTCAATTTCTTCTGCCCTTATCCGAGTTTCCCATAATCTAATATCATTTTCCACTCTCTGCTTATGTCTTAAAAACTTTAATCCAGAAAGCATTGGCAACAAAGAAGTTAAATATGATATTCTTTCCTGCATATATGGGATCATACTTCCA
>JBGVOJ010000354.1:0-5397 GCA_045126415.1 Eubacteriales bacterium
GGCGACATTTCGATATAGTAGCCTTCACGGTAGACCATGGTGAGAAGAACATCAAACGTAACCAGTCCAAGAGGACCGTACTTCATCAGCAGGTCGATGATCTTCTCATCCTGATAAAAATCAACATCCTTCGGAAAGTACGTCAAGCCCTTTTTACGCGGTCTTGACATTGTTTCTCTCCAATCTCAGATTCGTGAAGTCTTCAGATGCGGCCGGATCAGCGCAAGTGCGTCTTCGACCGAATAGCACACCCCCGCGATCGAGCCTTTCGCCAGCTCGTCCGCGATGAACTTTTTCTGTTCCGGCGAGGGTTTGTTGTACCCCAGCTTGCATTCAATGAACACCGGCACTGCCACACCGTAACGGTTCTTCTCTGCGGGCAGAGTGCCGAAGAGGTCGGGAAACCCCTTCGGCAGTCCGGTATTCAGTCTTCTTCCGTCATGCGTGCCGCGGATCACGTTCGCACGCTGCATATGTACCCACGGATACAATCTGCGGATGATCTCGTTCACCAGCATACTTTCGTTGTAACCGACCATATTATTCCTCCTCTGCGATATCCGCGAAGTCGAACACTTCAATCGTCTCCGCCGGTTTGAACAGCTTCCGTATCCACCCGATCTGCTTCACCATCTCCGGTTTCAGCCGTCCGGATGCCTTGATCTTCACCTTGCTGTACTTGATTTTCGCCGCATTCACCGCCGATTCCAGCGTGAATTCCGTCAGAACCTCATGCGGACGGAGGAAACCGAGGTGGTTCAGCGATTTTACATACTTTTCCCACGCTCTCAGTGAAGTCGGAGGAAGGTCGATCACCAGCGGTACCGGAGTTCCTTCGGTCAGGATATACAGCCGCTTCTTATTCCGGCACTCCTTGCGCTCCCCTTTGTTCCTGCTGTTCCGCGGGCATCCCTCGCAACTGCACGTTTCACCGGTCAGGCGGTCGCGTCCGGTAATCCCGTCCATTGACACACAGACCGGCGGCTCTCCGGTGCTGTCCTTCTCGAAGCACACGTTAAGGTCGTGAGAGTGGATAATCACGCCGTAAATGCGGTCGGTTGTCGTGTCCATCTCCTCGATCCCCGTCTGGACGCTGAAGAATGTCGAACCGCCGAGTCCGACCGTTGCCTTGTACACCGGAACTTCGTCCTCTTCCTTACCGAGGTCAGTATAAAACTTCGCCAGCTTCTCACCGCTTTCGTCTTCCGCGCAGATATGGAACTCCACGACGGCGGTGTTTGCAGGCTGTACGAGCGCGATGCTGCGCTCCGCTATGGTATTCTGAATCAATCCGTTCATAATCTTCTCCTTTATTTCTTATTTCACATCAAAAACCCGGTAGCTGGTCACTTTCAAATATGGCGTCATGTCGATCTCGGGATGATCCCGCATGAACTTCCGGACGTCGTAATTCTTCCGCTGCTGCTTCTTCCACTTCACTTCATAAGCATCACTGTACCCGGTTTCACTCTCCGCCATCTTCAGCATGATCGCCTGCTTCGCCAGTTCCAGCTTCTTTGCCGCCGTGTCACGCTCCGTCCGGAATTCGTCATACTGGGACAGCAGATCGTCATCCAGACGCACGTCGGCGGAAACCGTATCGGGGTACATCTTCTTCAGCGCATCCGTGGTCGGATCCTCTCCGTCGACCGGCGGCGGCTCGTCCGGGATCACGTACGTCTCCCAGAACAACGTTTCCTGCTCCATCAGAGCGGCGATCTCGTCTTCGTCACGCTCGATCACGAAGTGATAGAACCCGCGCCCGAGTACCAGCACCGCGAGATACCACCGGTCCGCACCGGTGACCGCTATGTAGTGGACGCACTGGACGTAGTAATGCGAGGGATATTCCCCGTTTTCGAGCTTGTCCTCAATGTCAAAGGCGGAAATCGTCTTGCATTCCAGTCCGGCATTCTCCCCCACGACTTTCCGGTCGATGTCTGCGTGCGCATACGGATAGGAAGGATGATAAAGCATCCTGTTGACGCGGTGAACCTTCTTTCCGGTTTCCTCGCACCAGCGTTCAGCAACGTAGGGTTCCAGATCGCGTCCCTGACGCATCGCTTCGGTCTCTTCTTCCGGCGGAAGACGTCCGGTTTTATCCGCCCAGACGGTCATCGGCGTACTGTTCCGGTGCAATCCCAGAATCGCCGCCGCGTCACTTCCTCCGATGGTGCGCCGCCGGTGTTCCAGCCAGACAGAGCGCGGCATATTGCGGGTGTCGATGAATGAAGTATTATGCATCCTCTGCCATCTCCTTCGCCGTACCGGTGTAATAATCCACACCGAGCAAATCAAGAAATTCCATCAGGCTTTCCTGACGGAAGACGGCACATCCCTCGTGGATCATCGCACCACTGTCCAGTACAACCACTCGGTCATCCTCATACACTGCTTTTCCGCAAACCGGACACCGTCCGATCTTTTCCTCAAGTTCCATTTCCGACGGAAGCAATACTGGCATCCGTTCGATTATAAATTTTGACATATTTTCAAATCCTCCTTGATTTTTTCGAGGATATATGGTATACTTCACTTGTTCGATTGATGTATATCCATACATCCCATGACCGACTTGCGTTCCCGCGCAAGCCGGTCTTTTTCTTTTTCATCCTCTTCTGCTTTTCCGCCGATTTTTGCGATGACCAACGCGATCCCCGCAACAGCCGCAAACGCTGCCGCCGTCACCAGACTTCCTTCGGCTGTACACGCCGCCGCAAGCATCCCCATAAAGGTAACGCATCCGCAGGCGTTTTCCAATACGTTCATAACGCTTCCTCCGGTGCGGGCGGTGCGTGAAGAACCGGTGCGGTCGGAAGTTCACTGTAGCCGTCGAGGTCCGTGAATTCGATGAAGTCTTCTTCCCCGCCTTTGTCCGCGAACATCGACATCTGTCCGCCGTCCAGCGGTACCGCGATGTATGTACCGGATTCCCTGTCCCAGACGAGTTCGCACTCTTCCTTGAAGAAGCCGCTCTCCTCATCCTTGATGTTCATGACGGACGTGACTTTGTGGTCGAAGCGGGGCTTGAGGATCTCGCGGGTCATGTACGCTCCGGAACCGTCGGACACTTCGCTGCGGATGAGCGTGATCTTCAGCTTCATGCTGATTTCGGCGTAATCGCTGTCCTTCTGTTCCATATTCCGCAGGGTGTTCTGCAGAACCTTGTCGAAGTCCCCGCGCATCTTCTCAAACGCGCCGGACGTGATGGTCATGCGGTAGGGCTGATTATTGGTGTTCATGATTTACTCTCCTTTTCTTTGAGTGCCAGCAGCTTGCTGTACCGGTTTTCAAGGTCCTTGATATCCAGCCCCCATGCTCTGTAGGCTGCCTGAGTGTTGACGCTGTACGAATCCCGCGCCATGATGTTTTCTTCCGCCATCACTTCGCGGGCGAGGTTCTTGAGCTGAACGATCCGGCCGCTGCTGATCTTGCCGAACAGTTCCTTGATTTCGGTATTTCCGAGATGGAGGTGGGCATAGTAGATGCGGACGGCACTGCCGATGTCCACCGGCTGAGGGATGCTTACCATTGGGGTTCTCCTTTCAGAATTTTGAAATGATCTGGTCTGCATAGACCGTCGCGGACATCACTTTGCCGCCGACGGCTTTCAGCAGCTTTGTCTGACGGACGTATTCCGCCTGTTCGGACGTGTCAATCACTTCGTCCGAGTAAATGGTCTTGAGTGCGTTGAAGCTGTCTCCGAGCTCGTCCTGCGCCAGCAGAAGCTGGAAGATCATGTCGCCGGTGGTGGTGACGGTGCAGACATCCGGGAGATATTTGCCGAGCCGCGAAAAGTTTTTCATGTGCCACCACGCAAGCAGCGGGGTGTTGTACAACTCGCACATCGCGTCAACCATATCGTCGGGGACACCGCCTTCGTTCTCGTATTTGGACAGTGTGCGGACGGCGATATGCAGACGTTCCGCTGCGGCTTCCTGCGTAAAACCGGCATGATCCCGGCAAGCTCCGTAGTAAAAGTAGCGGTTAGTGGGCATGGTGTTTTGGCTCCTTTCGGGGTATAATAGAATTGAAAATACTTTAAGTAAGAAACACCTATGGGAAGAAACTTCCTTGAGTGTGTCCTTTAATTCATGAACTTCCTTTTTATGGATTCCATACATTCATCTACGACTTTCTTCATCGTATCTAATGTCTCGTCCACCATTGTGGTGATCGTCTGATAATGAATCCGACACCTCATCTCCGTTACAAGCGTTGAAATGAGAACACTGATAATAATTCCTGCAATTGTTCCTTTCAATTTTTTCACCTCCATCTGCCGCCTGCCTTTCTTGGTGGGCGGTTTCTTCTTCATAGGGAACGGTTGATACTACGCCGGACGTTCCGACACAGGTGCGGGATTGTCCGTGCGGAGAAGTTCGTCAACGGTGCAGTTAAGCAAAGATGCCATTTGTATTAAAACTTCCGCTCGCGGAAAACTTTTCTTTGTTTCCCACATTGCCACTGTGGAACGCTTTACACCGAGCTTTGCTCCAAATTCTTCCTGTGTCATTTTTGCTGACTCTCTTGCTGTTTTAATGCTCATTCCAACCTCCATTGTGTCAAATTTATTGACATTATAATACCACATCTTTACTTGATTGTCAATACTTTTGACAAAAATATTTCTCAAAAGTATTGATTGTCAATTTAATTGACGGTATAATATTAATAAAGGTGGTGATCCTCATGAATTTACAGAAATTAAGAGCCGAAAAGAAATATAGTCAATTAAAATTAGCGTCTATGCTTGGCGTCTCCCGTTCTGCCGTAGCCATGTGGGAAAGTGGTGCCAGCCAACCAGACAATGATACATTACTGAAAATTGCAAATATATTCGATGTCTCTGTAGACTATCTGCTCGGCAGAGATGACAATCAGCAATTGAGTAAACCTGCCCGCCGTAAGGGAGTCCGCATCCCCGTCTACGGTGACACCGCCGCAGGAGTTCCGATCCTCGCCATCGAAGATTTCGATTCCGACGATCCGGACGACTGGGAAGAAATCACCGAAGACATGGCACGCGGCGGGGATTATATCGCGCTCCGTATCAAAGGCGACAGCATGGAACCCCGTATGAAAACCGGCGACGTTGTGATTGTCCGTCTTCAGCCTGATATCGAAACCGGCGACGTTGCGATCGTTCGCGTCAACGGTGACAGTGCGACCTGCAAGAAAATAAAAAAGACCCCGCAGGGTCTGTGGCTAATCTCATTCAATCCGGAATATGAGCCGATGTTCTATTCGCCGAAGGAGATTGAGGAACTGCCGGTTGCGATCATCGGGAAAGTGGTCGAGCTGAGAGCGAAGTTTTAAAGGATGTAAATATGACTTCAAAAAACAACCACTCTCCCGAAAACTGGTCGGAAAAATATTCATATACTCCAACAATCG
>JBGVOJ010000355.1:0-5425 GCA_045126415.1 Eubacteriales bacterium
GCTGATCCTCATGGAACCGTTCGCACTGCCTGTAAAGAATCTGAAAGCACATTATGCCGATTTCATGCCGGTATTCCGCCGGAAACAGGAGATCGTACGCCGGATCGCGGAGAATTACAATGCGGAATTCGTACCGGTGCAGGAGAAACTGGACGCCTTGGTAAAGGAAACAGCTCCCGTTCTGACCGCAAACGGCTGTAAGACCGACCCGTACGCATACTGGCTGTGGGACGGTGTTCATCCTACGGAACCCATGCACGATTTTCTGGCGGAACTGTGGATGGAATCCACCGGATTATGATATTGAAACTATAACAGCGAGGGAAACAACATGACAGAAAACAAACTCTGGTACACATCTCCCGCAGAGGACTGGAACGAAGCCTTGCCTCTCGGTAATGGAATTCTGGGTATGATGGTTTTCGGCGGCATTACCGAGGAGCGGATCCAACTCAATGAGGAAACCTTCTGGTCCGGCTGGGAATATCCCGAATTCGACAGTCCGAAGACCCATGAACATCTGGATGAAATGCGCCGTCTGATCTTTGAAGGGAAATACACAGAAGCCCAGCGGCTCTGCAATCAGTACCTGATCTGCCGCGGCGGCGGACATCACGATGTGGAAGGTGCTTACGGTTCCTATCAGACCGCCGGCGACCTGTACATCACTCTTCCGGATCCTGACGGATCCTCCGACGAAGAATACCGCCGCACCCTGTATCTGAACGAAGGCCGTGCGGAAATCGCTTGCGGCTTTTCCCTGCGGGAATACTTCGTCTCACCGGGATACAATACCGCTGTCATCCGTATGAAAGGGGACTATACAGCGGCACAGCTCCGGTATGAACGCGAAAACGCATCCATCATACATGACGATAATGAAATCATCGCCGTAGGATACCTGCCCACCAAATTTGCGGTGCTGATCCGGTACGAAATGAGACCGGATGAACTGCGGATCTGCATCACCGCTGCAACGGCATACAAAACCGATCGGGATCCGGTGACTGTCTGCCGGGAAACGCTGGACCGTGCCGCGGAAGCCGGAACGGATGAACTGCTCCGTGACACCCGGGAATACTTCGGTTCCATGCTGGGACGTACATCTCTGACCTTCCCGCAGTCCGGATGTAAAGAAAAGGCCGCTATTCCCACGGATCAGCGGATCGCAAATCCCGAGGATGACATCGGTCTGGTCGAACTGTACTTCAATTTCGGACGGTATCTGCTGCTCGCTTCCTCCCGTGGAAAGCTGCCAGCCAATCTGCAGGGGATCTGGTGTAAGGATTACAAAGCTCCGTGGAGCGCAGATTTCCATATCAACATCAACATTCAGATGAACTACTGGTTTGCCGAAGTCTGCAATCTTCCGGAGCTGACCGAGCCTCTCTTCGATCTGATCCGGATGATCGCCAAAGCCGGCGAAAAGACCGCACGGGTAGCGTACAACTGTCCCGGCTGGGTGGCTCATGTAGTAACTAATCCGTGGGGCTACACATCCCTTGGCTGCAATCCGGTATATGGTGCTTTCGCAACTGCCGGTGCATGGTGCCTGCGTCATGTGAAGGAACGCTGGCTTTACAGCGGCAATGAAGAGATCCTGCGGGAATTCTATCCCATCATCCGCGGTGCCTCCGAGTTTTTCTGCGCTTATCTGGTACGGGATCCCCGAACCGGCTGCCTTGTGACCGCACCGGCCAGCTCACCGGAAAACAGCTTCCTCAGTCCGGACGACGGAAGCCGTGCCAATGTGTGTGCCGGCCCGACCATGGACACCAGCATCCTGCGTGAACTTCTGGAATTCAACATCGAAGCCGCAAACGTACTGGGAGAAGATGCAGAATTTGCAGAAAAACTGAAAGATACTCTCGCTCAGCTCACACCTCTGAGAATCGGTAAGTACGGTCAGATCATGGAATGGTCCGAGGATTTCGTAGAAGCGGAACCCGGGCACCGGCACATCTCCCACCTGTACGGACTGTATCCGGCAGCTGAGATCCGGCAGTCCACACCGGAATATTTTGAAGCCGCACGGAAAACCATCGAGCGGCGGCTGGCTCACGGCGGCGGACATACCGGCTGGTCAAGAGCATGGATCATCAACTTCTTTGCACGGCTTGCGGACGGCAACACAGCATACGAAAATATCATCGCACTGCTGAAAAAGAGCACCCTGCCCAATATGTTCGACAACCATCCGCCGTTCCAGATTGACGGCAACTTCGGCGGAACCGCAGGCATCACCGAAATGCTTCTCCAGAGCCACGACGGCTGTATCGACCTGCTTCCCGCACTGCCGGATGCATGGAAGGACGGTCAGTTTGACGGTTTCATGGCGCGCGGCGGGTTCAAAGTGTCCGCAGAGTGGCAGAACGGCCGGGTGGTACGCTGTGAAATCACCGGAAAAGAGGGAAAAGCGGCCCGCATAAAGATCAACGGAGAAATGGTCGCGTTTACGGGAAGTTACGTATACCCGACCGTTCAGAAATAGTAAAATCTACGGTCGGTTGAACCGATACAAACGAAAAACAAGCAGAGCAAGGACGATCCATCCCTGCGCTGCTTGTTTTTTCAGTTTATTGTTTCATTCAGTTGCCGTATTCCATTGCGTTCATTTCCCGGAAATTGTCGTTCATTCTCTGGAGGGCTTTGTTCAGAGGTTTCTGATTTCTTGCAATTTCAGAAGCCATCGTGCCCGGCGTCAGATTTGATAGCGCACGAACAAGAGGACTGAGTCCGCTGCATCTTTCATTGAACGCATAGCCGATGTCGACAAGCATGGAGTCACGGATGATTTCATATGCCTTCGCATCGTTGGGCGAATCGGAGAATCTGACCTGAAGCGCAGATTCATAAGCAAGCGGAAGCACATCATAAACACAGTTGTGACCCATGGCTTCCATAATGGTGGCGATGGTATCCAGATTTTTGTATGCTGTCTTGGGAATCGCCCAGTAGACGTCAAACGCTCCGGAAATGTAGTCGGTCTGAGATTCGTCCAGTTTGGGCATGGGGATCGTACCGAAATTCACTTCGGAAGAAGCCATCTGTGCCGGAATATCGAGGATCTGCGGATAATTGAACAAACACTGTCCCTGCGCAAAATACTTCGTTCCGTATCCCCACTGACCATCAACGTCCTTGTTGATACCGTTTTCCATCAATTTTTCAAACTTGGAGAGCAGGATGGAAAGACGTTCCTGATCAATATCAAAAACAAGATATCCTTCTTCATCCTTTTCAAGCATGGATCCGCCCAGGCTGACCTGGAAATTGACCAGACCGGTCGTGCTTGCCATGAAACCAAACTGGTCCGTGCCCACCGTCATCACACCATCACCGTCGAGGTCGCGGTTCACCCCCGCTGTCATGGCAATCATATCATCAAGATACCAGTTACCGGCGAAAATATCTTCATAGGAAATTTCAATGTGATAATCTTCCGCAATATCCTTGTTGTAAGCCAGAACAAAGCCGAAATACATAGGGCTGTAGGTCGCATAATTGGCTGCGAAATACATTCCGTTGCCGATGGTAAAACTGTCAGCCGTCTGCGTCCACCAGGGTGCGTCAAAATTGAACACATCGCTCATGCGCATATTCAGGAAACATCCGGCAAGTACATTGGATACGGTCTGGTTGTCATGGTTGTAGGACAGATCGTATTCGTCAAGGCTGGCGTTGACAGATGCGGCAACAACAGAGGTCACCGTTCCTTCATTTGCCAGAACAACCGGTGTAATCACACAGTTGTATTCATTCATCAGAGAGGAATTTGCATTGTACACAGCATCATTGACGGGTTCTCCGGTGAGTTCCTCCGAATAAATGATCTTATCATTGTTGTACCACGGAGAAGTCGCGATCCGGAAATTATACCCACCCAGGTCCACCTGAGCAGGACCGGCTACTTCCGGCGGTTCGGTTTCAACTGGAACGGTTTCTTCCGTTTCCTGTTCCGGAACTGCAGAGGAGTCCGGAATGGGCGTCTGGTTTTCTTCCGCTGTTCCGCTGCTGCAGGCGAATGAGTTCATCGTCATCAGCAAAACGATCAAAAGACTGAGTATACGTTTTTTATTCATAATTCTGCTCCTCCTGTTTTGATTTTGTAATATTGAAAAGTCTGATCTTATACCTCTTCCGTACGGACAACCGCCATACTGTGAGGCGGCACGATTACTTCCACAGTACCGTTTATACAGGTCACTGCCAGTTCACTGACATCAAATACCGTACCGGGCACCACATCATCGGAAGAATACAGTTCTGCCGAGATCACATCACCGCAGTTGTTCAGCGTAAACTTCTTCGGCTGATCGTAGGAACGGTTGAGCAGAGTGGATGTCACCACGGAATGTTTGCGGGTTGCGATGATATCTTCTTCCAGTACACAGATCATGCTGTTTGCATGAACATTCATAGCCGAGAATACCTGTCCGGTCGGTGTCAGTTTCACATGATCCGGATGTACCTGAATAGCACCTTCGTTGACAGATTCAAAGTGACATGCCATCATCACACCGTACTTGTCGGCATTGCGGAACAGCATATTCAGGAACGCCGCAGCCATGATCCCTTCAGTGACACTGCCGCTTCTGTACCACGCATACCATGCGTTCCATTCGTCGTAGGAAATCTTTACCTTGCTGTCACCCAGCTGTTCCCGGAGGATCCGCATCCGCGGCTGGAACTCAGTGTCCACTTTGCGGATGAAGTTCTCATATTCTTCTTTACGCTTTTCGGGATCGATATAAGCAGGATAGCCGGCATAATGGTGCAGGGAAACCGTGGACGCCACATCGGACAGTGCTTTTGCCGAATAGTCCGCCCATTCCTGATTGGGATAAGGACCTGAAGAACAGAGAGTCAGTCCGGGAGATACCTCCAGCATCTTCACAGCATGTTCGCGCACCAGCTTCGAATAGGCATCGGCGGTATTGAGCCCTTCCATGTGTCCGTAACCCATTTCGTTCCCGAGGGACCAGAACTGCACATTGTAGGGTTCCGGATGACCGTTTTCCGCCCGCAGTTTACCGTAGGGAGTGGACACATCTCCATTACAGTATTCCACCCACTGTGCGCTCTCTTCCGGAGAGTTCCATGTAGGATTAAGAGTAATGAAAGGTTCCGCACCGATCTCCCGACAGAGCGCAATGAAGTCATCGGTATTGATCTCATGGAAATCATAACCGTTCGAATGAGGCTGTGTCTCAAGCCACAGATAGGACTGGAACGGCGCACGCATATTGCGCGGAAGCAGACCGTCCTTCCAGTGGTATTCCCCGGCGAAATTACCGCCCGGCCAGCGAAGAAGTTTGATTCCCAGCTCCTTCATCTTCCCGACCACATCGGAACGCATCCCCCGGAAATTGTCCGATGTCATCAGAGAAAGTGCGCCGATCATGACGGTTCCGACAGTTTCGAA
>JBGVOJ010000356.1:0-5700 GCA_045126415.1 Eubacteriales bacterium
CCTCATCGGATATGTTTCCCTCTCGGAAGAAGACGGCAGTACCTTTGAACTGCACCATCTTGCCGTTCTGCCGGAAGTCCGTCACCGCGGCGGCGGCAAACTTCTGCTTGACTGCGCAAAGGAGACCGTCATACATAGCGGCGGAACGAAGATCACCATCGGCATCATCGAAGAAAGCGCGGTTCTGCGCGAATGGTACGCGGTGAACGGATTCGTTCATGCAGGGACAAAAAAGTTCCCGCATCTGCCGTTCACAACCGGATTTATGGAATGGAGAGTGGAATGAAACAGGCTATTCCTTCCTACTATAAAGACTTCCGCTGCATCGCGGGAGACTGCCGCCACAGCTGCTGCATCGGTTGGGAAATCGACGTCGACGCCGACACCATGCAGACCTACCGGAACTATCCCGACATCCTGCGGCACATCGACACGTCCGCAGAACCCGCGCATTTCCGTCTGACGGAAGACGAACGCTGTCCGTTCCTGAACGAAGGCGGACTGTGCGAAATCATTCTGCATCACGGCGAAGGCCACCTCTGCCAGATCTGTGACGACCACCCGCGTTTCCGCAATTTTTTTGACAACCGTACGGAAACCGGACTCGGTCTCTGCTGCGAGGCGGCGGCACGGCTGATTCTCGGACATCCCGGGAAAGTCACGCTGGAAATCTCCGGTGACGGCGGAGACAGCGGAAACGAACGTGAATTTTTCGCACTGCGCGACCAGCTGTTCGCAATCGCACAGAACCGTAACCTTCTCCTTTCCGAACGGATGGAAGAACTCCTCGCGTTCGCGGACGCCCGTCTTCCTGAAAAATCCATGGCCGGATGGGCGGAATACCTCATGGGGCTGGAATGTCTTGATCCCGCGCGGGATGAAATTCTCACGCGTGTCACGGACGATTCCGCTTTCCCGTTCGAAGAGTTTTCTGCATCCATCGAACAGCTTCTCGTGTACTTTCTCTACCGCCACCTCGCGCCCGCGATCGACGACGGCTTGTTCGCCGCACGAACGGCCTTCGCGGTACTGAGCACCCGTATGATCTGCGCGATGGCGTCTGTGATCGCGGAAAAGGGCACCGTCACCTTCGAAGACCTCGTGGAAGCGGCACGACTGTACTCGTCAGAAATGGAATATTCCGAAGAAAACATGGACGATATCCTGTGGGAACTCGATGACGCACAATATGACTGAAAAGAAAAAGAGAGGAAGGTTCCTCTCTTTTTTCACATTACAGGCATTCCGGAAGAAATTCATTGATGCTCCGCCGTCCTCTCACACGGTCGGCGGCGGTCATGGAATTCAGCACGGATTCCTCGACCGCTTCGGCCGCCGCACGGAAGACCGCGTCCATATGACCGTCGTTCAGCGCCTGCATCGTCCGGAAGGCACCGTCGTTCCGGTGACGGTTGGCGGTCGTGAAGCCGATTACCACGTCTCCGCTGCCGTGACCGACGAACGATCCGGTTCTCGCAAGTCCCACAACGGCACGCCGGAGTACCCGCCCGAGCTGCAGCTCCGACAGCGGAACGTCCGTCCCGAGGACGATCATGATCGAACCCTTGTCCGTCTGCGCCTGTTCTTCTTTGATTTTCCGCGCAATCCGCTCCCCGACGGGACGTCCGCCGATCATCAGGTCAGCTGTGCGGCCGAAATTGGACTGCACCAGCGCTCCGACGGTGTATTCCCGTCCGTCGAACGTCAGCACACGTGAGGACGAGCCGATGCCGCCCTTGAGTCCGAAACAGCTCGTCCCCTTTCCGGCACCGACATCACCTTCGTCGAAATCCTCGCAGGCGTTGTCGATGGCGGCGAAGACTTCTTTTTCCCCGAGCGCACGGTCGGCGATATCGTTCAGACCGGCGTCGTTTGTCTCACCCACCACCGGATTGACGGAAAAGCATCCTACACCGTCACGTCTGCACCGTTCGAGCGTCCATCCGACGAGTGCGTCTGCCACCTTTCCGACGTTCAGCGTATTCGTCAGCGCGATGGGCGTTTCAATATAGCCGAGCTCATCGACCTGCACGGTACCGCAGGTTTTGCCGAAGCCGTTGATGACATGGACGGCGGCGGTCATTTTCACGGCGAACAGGTTGTCCTGCGACGGCAGAATGACCGTCACGCCCGTTTTATGCCGTTCGTCAGCGAGGGTATAGTGACCGACGGTCACGCCGGGGACGTCGGAAATTTTATTCCGCCTGCCGGTCGGCATATGACCGATGGTAATGCCGTAATCACGGATATGTTTTGTATTCATCGTTTATCTTCCTTTATATTCAGTCACTTTATATTCAGTCAACAAACACCGTTCCTACCGACCAGCCGTGGAGGTCGGGAATCTTCACGCGATATTCCCCGTTTCCGAGCTCTTCCGCATCCAGCACGACTTCGTCGGAATACTGTGCCATATAGGTAAACTTCGTCCCCGCAGGATTGCGGAGAATCACCTCCAGCTCCCCGCTGTCGCCGACCGATACGTTCGTAATCGAGACACAGACCGTCTTGCCGTTCTCATCCACACGCGGATGCACGATCGCCTGAATCGGCGTGACAAGCTCCGCCGCAAAACGTCTGCCGGAAATGTATTCCATCGCGTTCAGGTACTGATCGCGCTTTTCCGTACTGATGCCGCGGTTCCACATATCAAAGAATACCGCCCATTTCGCGCCGTACGGCGTCGTGAACGCCGCGCTTGCGATGTATTCGCGGTCGAGCGTCGTGCCGTTCGATGTCGCATATTTTCCGAAAACTTCAAGATTTTCACCGAGAATTTCCCAGTCGCTGTTGTGTCCCCATGCGCCTCCCCAGCGTCGTCCTTCGAAACCGCAGTTGACAACATGGTCGGTATAGCGTTCGGAAAGAATGCGGGTGCTGATCCGTTCCACAGACGCACCAACATCAAAGCCGCGTTCCTTCAGTGCCTGAATCGCTGCGCCGTCCGCGATGACCGGCTTGTGCAGAAGGGCGATCACTTCCGCTTCGCTCATGCGGCGTGCGTTTTCCACGTTGAGAAGATATACATCGCAGTCCTCGCGCGTCATGGCAACGGGAACATTGAAATAACGGAACGGCAGGCCGAAATAGAACGATTCCGCGGAATATTCGAACGGGTTCCGCCACTGAATCCGGTATCCCTCATGGGTCAGCGCGAGTTTCAGACCGGTCTGGCGGGAACGGTTGTTGACCTCGCACAGCTTCTTCCAGTACGGACGGTGCTTCGCAAACGCACCGAGCATCTGCCCGTGCCACGACATCGGTTCGTAGTCGTTCATCAGAATGGCGTAGCTCATCGCGTTGTTTCCGGACGCGAGGTAGTACGACGTTTCGAAGCAGGTGCCGCCGATGCTCTTGCCGTAGACGATGTCCGGCAGGCTTTCGATCTCCGGACGGCGGTCACGGACGTAATCCGGCACCATATAGTTCTGATAGCCGAGCAGTTCGGCTTTATCGATGAAGCCGTTCGGGTTGTGGTCATCGTACGAGCCGCCGCCGGGACGGGATGCGGGATTCTTTCCGGTAGATTTCCGCATGGCGTCGAAAATGAAGTCATATCCGAAACCGGTGTAGCCGCCGTTCGCGCAGTACTGGTAACCCATCGCGCAGTCCGGCGCACATTCGTGGATAACCGTGCCCATTTCGTAGGTGAAGTCATACAGCGATTCGCGCAGGAATTCGATGTGCCGCAGGCGCCATGTGTCGTCTTCTGACGAATTGATCGCCGCAACAAGTTCGTCACGCGTAAAATTCGAGTCATACTTTTCATTGAACGCCGCCACGCAGTCGTCGCAGAAGCAGCCGTGACGGACGGGATCGTGATTGGTCGCGCGGAGGTCGTCGTCCACCCAGAGAGTGTGCGGCTGGATGGCGGTCACATACGCACGCAGTTCCTCCAT
Source organism: Eubacteriales bacterium (assembly GCA_045126415.1). Lineage (GTDB taxonomy): Bacteria > Bacillota > Clostridia > Oscillospirales > CAG-272 > UMGS1696. Next base: position 3,900 of record JBGVOJ010000356.1, read on the forward strand.
AACATATTCACGGAAGTGTTTTCCGCGCCAGCAGAAGCAGTAGTCCGCAACGGTACCGGACGCGTCGACCATTTTTTCAACGGGCGTACCGTCATAGACAAGACCGGAGCAGTCCTGACTTGCCATGTACTGCCCGTGACCGATGCTGTTGCTGAGCTGAAGGGACACGCGGATCCCGATTTTCCGGAATTTTTCCGCGACCTCCCGGAGAATGTCCGCCGTATGACGATGCACGTCGAGGGACGGGAAGCCGTAATTGGTAGCGAGCCAGACTTCATCGCAGCAGCCCGGGTGCGCGGTGATTTCGGCAATGAGATCGTCGATGAACGCGGGATCCTGCTGCGTTCTGCTGCCAAGTCGTTGAGTAAGCATGAGGTTACCTCCTTATTTGGGGATGAAATATTGTTACTTTATATTATAAGGAAAATCCGATAAAATGTCAATCCGTCAGGCAAGAAATCCTATTCAACATCAACAAAACTCTTCAATTGACGTATAGCGTATTGACAATTTTCTTCAAATGACGTATAATAGCATCAAGATTATACTTCAAATGACGTATGACAAATCAATTTCGAAGGAGGTTCCCCATGAAAAAATTCCGTACATATCTTTCGCTGATGCTCGTTCTGTGCCTTGTTTTTCCCCTGCTTGCCGCCTGCAATACAGCAGATAATGATTCCCCGTCGGACACATCCGCACCGGATTCCGCCGACAGAACGGTGCTGACAAACATTTTTGCCGAAACACCGTCCCAGCTTCCGGAGGAAGCTCGGGTGTACAAAGAGGTGATCCCGCTGTATGACCGCGACGCCGGAACGGTCACCGAATTCCTGCTCGAATGGAAAGAAGCCGCGGGGGAGGACGGCATATACAGAGACATATACACCGGCTGGCTCTACACCCTCTCCGAAGACGGCGAACTTCTTGAGAAAACCGAAATTCCCCTTCCGGACGATTTCTTTTCCCTCGGCGGCGGGATCGTTCTGCCTGACACGGTGATCTGCACCGGATTCAATTCCGACATAGAACCCGTGGTCTGGAAAACTGACCGGGAAAGCGGTGAGATCACCTCCACCGGCTCCATCCGCGAGATGACCGGAACAGCGATGGACTTCGATACCTTCGGCATAAAAACCTTCGATGGAGAAGGGCGCGTCTACTGGACAGACTATCACACCGTATTTGTTCTGAATCCCGACTTCACGCTTTCCTTCGTGCACAATTTTCCGACAAAAATCTACACGATGGCACGCGGGGCGGACGGAAACGTCTGGGTCACTTTCAACGCCGGGATGGAATCCTGCGCCGCTGTGATCGATCCGGAAACAAAGGGACTCGGCACCTGTCACACGTTTACCCGCGGCATGGACAGCGGAAACGCACCGACACATTATCTGCTGAATTCCTCCATGAACGCCGGAGAAAGTGCGTACAATTTCTTCTACTATGACCTGATCGGCGCACTCTGGGGCGTGACGGTCACGGGAGACGGTACACTTGAGGAAACGCAGGTGTTCGATCTGTTCAATTCCGGCATCAGCAAGCTGAATACCGGCTCTGCCTTCGAACATGAACTGTCCCCCGTTGCGTTTGTGACAGATGAGCTGTTCCTGACATGGAAGAACAACGGACAGGGCTGGGCAAACCGCCGGGATGAACTGGTTCTGCACCGTCGTACGGAAGACATCGACATGAGCAAACAGAGCGTCATTACCATCGCGTACGCCTATCCGCTGCAGGCTTCCGCCGTTGAGCATATCACCGAATTCAAGCGGACACACCCGAATGTCGGCGTTGT
>JBGVOJ010000357.1:0-2814 GCA_045126415.1 Eubacteriales bacterium
ATGTTTTTGGGGGAAACGTTTTTTGAGTAAAAAGGTTTCCCCGAACCCCTTCCAAAAACCTTTTTATACTGGAAAGGAGTAAAAAATAACATGAAAGTTTTGAATGACAAAGTGATTTACACGGCTGGAGAGAACGGGTTCTGTCATAACCGGATTCCGGGGATTGTTGTCTGTGCGGACGGTACGATGCTGGTGTATTACGAGTGCCGGATGGGGCGCAACGACTGGTCGGTGTCTGAGATTGGGATGAAGAAGTCCGTTGACGGCGGGAAAACGTGGTCGGCGGAGATGTACATTGCTTCCGGGGAAGGGAAGAATACGGTCAACAATCCCGTGATGGCGGTGATGCCGGATGGGAAGATCGTGTTCGTCTGGCTGGAGAATTACAAGCGGCCGTTCTGCAAGTTCAGCTATGACAAGGGCGAGACATGGACGGAGCGTGTGGAAATTATTGATGCGTTTGAAGAATTCCGGCCGGATTACGCGTGGACGGTTGCGGCGACCGGCCCCGGTCACGGGACGGTGACGAAGGACGGGAGGATTATTCTGACCGTCTGGCTGACGTCGAACATCACGAATATTTTCGCGCATCATCCGAGCGTTGCCGCGACGATGGTCAGCAGCGACGGCGGCGAAACGTGGCATCGCGGGGACATTCTTCCGATCACGGAGGTGCCGGATCCGAACGAAGCGTGCATGGCGGAGACCTCGCGCGGGATTTTCATGAACATCCGGAACGTATCGGACAAGCACCGCCGGTACATTGCCGTGAGTGACGACGGAGCATCCGGCTGGCACGATCTGCACATTGCGGAAAATCTGCCCGACCCGATCTGCGCGGCAGGCATGACGGCGAAGGACGACGTTCTGTATTTCTCGAACTGCGTGTCCGAGGAAGGGCGCGTGAACGTCTCGCTGTCCCGTTCGGCGGACTTCGGGGAAACGTGGGAAAGCGTGCTGCTGAACGAAAGCGGCGGCTACAGCGACGTCTGCGTGAATCCCGTGACGGATACGGCGTTTGTGGTGTATGAATCGCAGCGGGAAAATGAAATCCGCGTTGCGGAAGTGGAAATCTGAAAAATAACGGAAAAACGTCCGGTACGGAGAGTATCGGACGTTTTTTGCGGTTATTCGTATTTTTTCGCGGAGATGTCAAGGTCGGTGAGGATGGATTCGAAGTCGGGATTTCCGCGATATGCTGCAAAATCCTTTCCGGTCAGGCGGTTGTGCATTTCACGGGAGAAGCTGCACGACAGAGAGGTCTGGACGCGTCCTTTTTTCTCGGTGATTCCCCGGAACAACGGGGAGTTCAGCGTGAAGGTTCCGGCAGAATGGTCTTCCGAATAGCGGTTCTGATCGAAGCGGATCACTTCATCCCGCTGGACACGCAGACAGGAGAGCATGGCTTCCGTGTTTCCTTTGCGCCGGTAGAGTTCCGCGCCGGTTTCATAAAACATATTGTTGTGCCAGCTTCGCGTGTAGATTTCATCGTCCGGCAGGGCGGCATTGTACAGGCCGCAGAGATGTTCGAAGGCGGCGATCTGCTCGTCGAGCGTATAGTTCGGATTTTCGTTCATATAGAGAATCAAGAACGGAAGATCGTCGTAGAAAAAGCGGAACGCATTCTTTTTGCGCTGTTCGAAAATTTCTTCGCGTGTCATGAGGTTCATCTGCATTTCTTCACGGCAGTGATACCGGCTCGGGAGCGTGTCGATGAGTTCTTTTGCCTTTTCCCGTCCGTTTTCGAGGAAAGCGGCATTGTCCGGGTCGGTCATCAGATAGATGAGCGTGGTGGATGCAATATAACGGCAGTCGGTGTCCGTGGAATTCGCAAGCAGATATTCGCAGAGAGCGGCAACTTCCTCACAGCGCGCCTTCCGTTCTTCATCGGGCAGGCTTCTGCGGATGCTCATGTTCAGATTGGATGCCAGCGATGCCGTCAGACGCGGATGGTTCGGGAATTTCCGCAGTCCTTCCCGTAAAATGCGGAGGACTTCCTCCCTGTCGCCGTGGTTGTGTGCGTCCGAGGTGGATTCAAGAATCTCCTGAACTTCCGTTTCCACGCGGCTCACGTCAATTTCGAGCAGATAATCCGCCGTGACTCCGAACAGGTAGGTGATCTTCGGAATCAGTGAAATATCGGGCATCGCTGAACCGCACTCCCAGCGGCTGACGGCCTGCGGGGTCACGGAGAGGGCTTCTGCCACTTCTTCCTGTGTGAGATTTGTACTCCGGCGAAGGTTTTTGAAAATGGTGCTGAACGACATGATATACTCCTGTAGTTTGGATTTCGGTGAGCTCTCCGATTGACTATAGGATATCATACGGCGCGGAGAATGTAAAGCGCACGCTCGTTGTGATTTTTTCAACACCGTGTTGCGAAATCATTCCCAGATTCCCGCGTCCTTTTTCGATTTCATCGCGGCGGTCAGACGGTTCACGCATTCTTTGTGCCAGTCTTCTTCCGCGAATCCTGTAAACGGTTCGGATTTCAGACGATTGAGAACCGTACGGCAGGCGAGATCATCTCCGGAGGTACTGATGGAGCCACTGTACCCCATCATGAAGCCGATGTCCGCGATGTCGAACGAAGGATTTTCGTCAAACCGTACCGCATGACCGACGGCTTTTTCGATTGCGTCCTTCATTTCGTTGAAATCGCCGTCACGGGTGAAAATCGCTTCCGCCAAATCCATATGGTCGCACGCCGAGAGGTAGTCGAAATAGCTTGCCTTTTCGGTTTTTGTGAACATTTCGCGGAATTCGGCGTTGAGTTTTGTGAGCTGGAATTGAGTTTCCGCGTCGCCGTCGTGT
>JBGVOJ010000358.1:0-1251 GCA_045126415.1 Eubacteriales bacterium
TTCCGCGTAAGCTGGGTAGACGACAACGGCAACGTTCAGGTAAACCGCGGCTACCGCGTACAGTTCAACTCCGCAATCGGTCCGTACAAAGGAGGTCTCCGATTCCATCCGTCCGTAAACGCTTCCATCATGAAGTTCCTCGGCTTCGAACAGACCTTCAAGAACTCTCTCACCGGTCTCCCGATGGGCGGCGGTAAGGGCGGTTCCGACTTCAATCCCGCAGGCAAGTCCGACAACGAAATCATGCGCTTCTGCCAGAGCTTCATGACCGAACTCGCAAAGCACATCGGTCCCGACACGGACGTTCCGGCAGGCGATATCGGCGTTGGCGCACGTGAAGTCGGCTATCTCTTTGGTCAGTACAAGAGACTCCGCAACGAATTCACCGGCGTTCTTACCGGTAAGGGCTTCTCCTACGGCGGTTCCAGAATCCGTCCCGAAGCAACCGGTTACGGTGCAGTATATTATGTAGAAAACCTCCTCGCTACCTACGGCGAAAAGATCGAAGGCAAGACCTTCGCGGTTTCCGGTTTCGGCAACGTAGCATGGGGTACCGTTCAGAAGCTGACCGAACTCGGCGGTAAGGTTGTTACCATCTCCGGTCCCGACGGTTACATCTACGACAAGGACGGCGTAAACACTCCCGAAAAGATCGCGTTCATGCTCGAAATGCGTTCTTCCAACCGCAACCGTGTAGAAGACTATGCTGACAAGTTCGGCGTACCGTTCTTCGCAGGCAAGAAGCCGTGGGGCGAAAAGGTTGACGTAATCATGCCCTGCGCAACCCAGAACGAAGTTAATATCGACGACGCGAAGGCTATGGTTGCAAACGGTCTGAAGTACTACGTTGAAGTATCCAACATGCCCACTACCAATGAAGCAGTTGCATACCTCAAGGCAAACGGCGTCATCGTTGCTCCTTCCAAGGCAGTCAACGCCGGCGGCGTAGCGGTTTCCGGTCTTGAAATGAGCCAGAACTCCATGCGCTACAGCTGGTCCGCAGAAGAAGTTGACGCAAAGCTCCATGAAATCATGAAGAGCATCTATGACAACTCCGTAGCAGCCGCAAAGGAATACGGCATGGAAGGTGACCTCGTAGCAGGTGCCAACATCGCCGGCTTCCTCAAGGTAGCAGACGCAATGCTCGCACAGGGTATCGCTTATTAATTGAAAAAATGAGTTTAGGGGGGGGGGGGGGGGGGGGGGGGGGGGGGGGGGGGGGGGGGGGGGGGGGGGGGGGGGGGGGGGGGG
>JBGVOJ010000359.1:0-5613 GCA_045126415.1 Eubacteriales bacterium
TATGAGGATGCGTTCCGCAGGGCGTTGGGTGCAAAGCGAAGTGAGGAAGCAAAGAAAGAGCTTACTGCAAAGAAACGAACCTTGCAGAAATCCGAAAACCGTCTGGCGGAACTGGACAGATTGTTCAAGCGTATTTATGAGGATATGGTCAACGAGAAACTGTCCGAAGCTCGTTTCCAGATGTTATCTGACGATTATGAGCAGGAGCAGGCAGACTTGAGAGCCAAGATTGAAATGCTTGAAAATGAAATACAGAATCAAGAAGATCAAGCGGAGAATGTTGATAGGTTTATCCGACAGGCAAAGAAATACCTGTACTTGGAAAAGCTGACACCCACCATTCTGAACGATATGGTCAACGCCGTATATGTTCATGCACCGGACAAGTCCAGCGGACACCGAGTGCAGGACGTGACGATCAGCTACAACTATATCGGCATACTCCCCGCCAATTTACTCTATGACGTTATGAACGGAAAAGCGGCATGATTACTCATGCCGCTTCCCGAAAACATTATTATACTGTTTTATTGGACCGCTCCCCACGGTCTGCCACAGCAGAAACCCGTGCAGGGGCGTATATGTATTTTTTCGGGATTACTTATCCGTCATTCTGGGCTGAAATCCCGTTATCTTTGCACGTTCTCTCGCTGCCGCTTTCCACTCGTCCGTATGCGGCGGGTAGATCACGATACAGGTTTTCGGCACGATATAGCTGACCGCGCCGTGCGATACCTCCTTGTCCGGATAGATTTTTTCGGGAAATTTCCTGTGAAGCTGTCTCAGTTTCGATTTCAGACGCGAATCGTAGGTGTAGACGCGGGCGGTATCGTCACTTTCATCGAAATTGATAACGGTTTCCTTTTCGGCGGGTGTCAGTTTCATCGTTCTGCATTCCTTTCAAATTCCATACGGTAGCGGACAAACTCGCCGTTATCGTCGAGAACCACCCACGCATCGTAGGTCTTGCCGGACTTTTCGGAATACAGTCCCTTCATGAACACCCTCCCGTTGTTCAGAAGTTCCGCCGCCTGCGCTTTCGTGAGGGTGACGTGCTTCAGCTTGAAGAATTTGTTGTCCCGCCACATCCCGAACCGGCAGGAGGTGTTTTCACAGAAGAACCCCTTCTTTGATTCCGTGACTTCACTGCCGCATCGCGGACACTTGCCGATTACATCCCTTCCGGACGGGAACAGGACTTCCGCACCCTGTACCGCCTGATAGTTTTCCGTGAGATCGGCGATCATGTCGGTGATATCCGCGAGGAATTCGTCGGCGGACAGTTCACCACGCTCGACCTGTTTCAGACGGTATTCCCATTCGGCAGTCAGAAGCGGGGACTGGAGCTGTTCGGGAAGAACGGTAATCAGGGAAACTGCGGCATGGGTGGGGATCAGGTGGACGGATTTTTTAGACTTTTTCCGTTCAATGAAACCGTTTGCCACAAGTTTTTCGAGAATTGCCGCACGGGTCGCCGGAGTTCCGAGGCCTTTCCGCTCCGCATCTTCCGGCATATCTTTTCCGCCGGCAGTCTCCATCGCATGAAGGATAGTATCTTCCGTAAAGTGGGACGGCGGTGTAGTGAATCCTTCCTTAATATTGGTTCCGGAAACAGGGAACGACTGTCCCTTCACGAAATCGGGCAGAGTTTTGTCCGCCGTTGTTTCACCCATGTATGCTTTCCAACCATTTGCGAGGACGGTTTTGTCCTTAATCGTGAAAATATACCCGCCGCATTCGAGCGTAACCACAGTTTCCACATACCGGAACGGTTCGCTGACCGAACAGAGAAGCTGGCGTGAAATCTGGTGAAGAATCTCACGTTCCCCGCTCGGCAGGACAGACACATCCGCTGTTCCCGCACTGACCGTCGGAAGAATTGCGTGATGGTCAGTCACTTTCGCATTGTCGCAGATCACCGCCGTGTTCATCGAAACCGGCAACTCTTCCTGACAGATATCCGCCGAAATCCACACCAGCGAAGGAATCGCGGCTGCCATGTCGGCGGTCAGGTATCGGCTGTCCGTGCGCGGGTAGGTACACAGCTTTTTTTCGTACAGCGACTGGAGATAATCGAGCGTCTGCTGAGCCGTATAGCCGAGCGTTTTGTTCGCCGTTCTCTGGAGCGTGGTCAGATCAAACGGCAGCGGTGCTTTCTCGGATTTTTCACGGCGTTCCACGGATTTGACGGTGAGGGACTGATTTTCACAGGCTTTCCGGATGGTTTCCGCTTCACTCTTCCCGGGGATTTTTCCGGATACGGCTTCAAATCCGACACAATCCAGATGCACCGTATAGTACGGTTCCGGCTTGAACGAGTCAATTTCACATTCCCTCTGTACGATCAGCGAAAGGGTCGGCGAGATCACCCGTCCCACATTCAGCTTGCGGTGATACAGAATCGAAAACAGCCGCGTCGCATTGATGCCCACCAGCCAGTCCGCCTTGGAACGGCAGAGTGCGGACTGATACAGACCGTCGTATATCCTGCCGGGTTTCAGATCGTTGAAGCCGTTACGAATCGCATCTTCCTCCATCGAGGAAATCCATAGACGCTTCATCGTTTTCGTGCATCCGGCGAGGTAATATACCGTGCGGAAAATGAGTTCTCCCTCACGTCCGGCATCGCAGGCATTGATGACCTCGGTCACATCGCTCCGGTTCATCAGATCACGGAGAAGTTCAAACTGTCCGGATTTGTCCTTTCCGAGCGTGAACTCCCAGTTCTGCGGCACAATCGGCAGATCGTCATACCGCCATTTCGCATAGCGTTCGTCGTAGGCATCCGCCCGCGCCAGTTCCGCAAGGTGTCCGAAACACCACGAAACAAGATAGCCGTTTCCTTCCATATATCCGTCATGACGGCGGTTCGCGCCGATCACCTTCGCCAGAGCCGCGCCGACGCTGGGCTTTTCTGCAATCACAAGGCTGAAATTACTCAATCATTGTCCTCCGTTTCAGTTTCGTATTCGATTTCTTCGTCGTCCTCGCCGTAATCGTAGTCGTCGAGGTCGGTTGTACCGGACGTATCCGGCTTGTTTTTACGGAATTTCAGGAAATACACCGCGCCGCCGCTCGCCGCAAGAAGCAGTACAATCAGCAGAATTCCGCTGCTGTTTTTCGGTTCCTCCGGTTCGGAAACGGGTTCCGCCGCAACAATTTCTTTCCCTCCGCATTTTTTCATGGTCAGCACACAGACTTCGCAGTCCGTGTTGACCTCTCCGGTGATACACTTTTCCTCACAGACACACACGGGTTCCGGTTTCTCGGTTTCTTCCTCCGTCCCGTCCGCCATCAGCGCGAGAAGGTCGGATTCATCCACCATGTTGAGAAAATACACGTTTTCCTTGTCGCCGGAACGGTCGATGATAAGGTAGAAATAGTTCCCGTTTTTCGTCTGGATGGTGATGAACTGCTTGCTTTTCTGTTCGTTTTCGAGCTTGTGGACACTGGTGTTGCTTTCGTCCTGCAAAATGTCGTCCACGAGCGTCATATTTCCGACCGGCGTCAGCGCGGATGTGCCGCCGAACACGCTGTACAGATCGTCGAAGAAGGAGTCCAGATCGACTTCATCGTCTTCGATTTCCGTCACGGCACTGTCTTTTTCAATAGCGACATCCTCGGTGGAAATCGTGATGCTGTCAATGGAGGCAGGCGGGACGGTATTGCCGGATTCGTCCGAGCCGTAGTAACCGCTTGCCAATGCGGACAGCGGAAATGCCGTCAGCATAAGCCAGACCGACAGCAGACCGGCGGCAAACTTTTCTTTATGCTTCATTTTCCACCTCCATCACGGGAAGCGGCATCGTTTTCGCCCTGCGGATAATTTCCACAAGCATTTCCGGTGTGATTTCGTTGTCGCGCACCATGCCGATGATGTCGAGGTTTTCAAGCTCCGTCACCTGCGCGTCGATTTCCGTGTTCCGCGCGGTCATGTCCGCGATCCGGCGGAGATTTTTCGCTTTCTCCGCCTTGAGTTTCTTGATTTTCGGGTTCATGCGTCTCCTTTCTCATTCCACGGGGAACAGATCGGGATAATTCCCCTGCGTTTCCATGTAGATTTCGTATTGTTCCCTCTGCTCCTCCGTCAGCAGATCATCAAGCAGGTCTTCCATCGGCGTGTATTCCAGTGTGACCACGCAGACGATTTCGTCATAGAATATGACGTCTTCCTCGGTCAGTTCGTACTGCATTTCAAAGAGAAGTTCAAGCATCGGCTGAACATCGGACAGGGTGTATTCCCCATAGACGGCAGACAGAATAGCAGTCAGCACATACGGATCATGTCCGGGAACACTCCCGTTGACGATACAGCCGGAATCTTTATAGTCATCCAGCATTTCCTGCAATTCCGTTTCCATGTCGCAGTACGCCGTTTCCACCTCTGCCATATCGGCGGCATCGCTCGGATAGGTGGTACTGCTGCTCATACTGCCGAGGACTCCCTGAAAGATCATCGCGCATGAAGAGATCATACCCATGAAGATCATCAGTACCGCCAAAAGTACAAGAAGGACAATAAAAGTTTTACTGTGACTCCGGACAAACCGAACTGTCCGCCGTGCCTGCTCCGTGACTTTTTCCACAGCTTTCGCGGCGACTTCCGAAGTGGTTGCGGTGTTGTCCGATTTCCGCTTTGCGTCGGCGTACTGCTGTCTGATCGATTTTTTCTGCTGAAGTTTTGATTTCGGGGAGGTTTCGGCAGTCTCCCGCACGGAATTCCGGTGTTCCTTCATCTTTCTGGAATACTGCGCCGACCGTTCTGCGTGATAGACCGTCTCCGCCGCAGAAACACCCGCTTCCGCCGCAGAAGTTCCGGCATTGTCGTCGGATTCGCGCATTTCCCGGTGGAACTGTATCGCCAGAGCATCCACGGGTGTTTCCGCGGTCACATGAGCCAGCTTCGACGGCGGCTTTTTTTCATCAAAGTTCAGTTTCGCCATTGCCGGTTATCCCGCCGTTTTGCAGAGCATTGTGCGGATAAGATCTTTTCCTTTCGGTGTGATGAGGGAATATGCCCCGAAGAAGCCGCTTTTGCTGTAGAAATCCTTCACGATGAACAATCCGTCTTTCTGTGATTTGCTGTACGGCATCAGAGTTCCGGCGGGAGAACGGTACATCAGTCTGGATTCCAGCAGAAACCGGCAGAACTGCTGTTCGGGAACCTGTAATTCCTTCGCGGTATTGCGGATGTTCGTGCAGTCACCGGGAGAAATGAAGGTGTCGAAGTATTCCGCTTTCGGCTGAACTTCTGCCAGTTTTGCAGTCAGGCTGTTGGCACGGTTACGCTCGGCGACCATCGTGTCGATGATCTTTTCCAGAAGACCGGGGTTGTCCATCATCTTCTGAAGCATCGAGTCAGTGATGTATACCCCATGCTGACGAATCGAAGGTACTACGGTATCGAACAGCCATGCTTCAAAATGTTCTGCGGACGGAAGCTGACTTCGTATAATCAGCCGATACACATCCCCTTCTGTGATATATTTCATCTCCTGAACACCGCCGGGAGTAGGGGTCGCTAAAACAGAGACCCCTTTGCAGTGCATGGAAATTGCTCCGGCAGGGCGTTTGTACCCCAGCGCGACCGCCACATCTCTGGCGCAGAACAGA
>JBGVOJ010000360.1:0-3575 GCA_045126415.1 Eubacteriales bacterium
TTCCGCGGGTTGACGGTGGAGCCGTTTTCGCGGGTCTCAAAATGCAGATGATAACCGAAGGTGTTGCCGGTCAGACCGACCCAGCCGATAGTTTCGCCTTCCGCGACGCTTTCGCCCACGCTGACATTGTTCGAAGACATATGCGCATACAGGGTGGACAGTCCGTTTCCGTGGTCAATGAGGACATAGTTTCCGTAGCTCGGGTGGTATTCACTGCGCAGGACAGTGCCGCCGGCCGCTGCCAGAACGGTCGTTCCGTTGTCGCACGCAAGGTCGATCGCAAGGTGGAAGTCCTCCACACCGTAAATCGAACGCCAGCCGTATTCGGACGAAACATAATAGGATACGCCCGCTTCCAGAGGCCAGCTCATCAGACCGCCGGTGTACGTGTAGTCATTGTTCACTTCCTGACTGTGGATACTGTTCCAGTCGCCGCCGCTGTAGTCCTCACTGTAATCGTAGTCGTAGGAATCGTCCGTGTAATAATCTTCGGTGTAATACTCGTCTTCCGTGGCATCCTCCCACGTATCCCAGCTGTCCGGAACGGTCTGCTGCTGTTGCTGTGCTGCCTGCTGTGCCGCCAGTTCTTCCTGACGTTTCCGTTCCTCTTCTTCACGGCGCCGCTGTTCTTCTTCCTGACGACGCCGTTCTTCTTCCTGACGTTTCCGTTCCTGTTCGCGCGCCAGTTCTGCGAGATATTCCTGCAGTTCCGCATTCAGATCGTTTTCCAGCCCTTTGTAATAGGAGTAATCCTCCACAAGCTTGGCTTCATCTGCCTGCAGACTTTCCATATACTCGAGCTTTTCGTTGTACAGCGCCTGACTCTGCGTGATCGCCGCTTCATAATCCTTGACACGCTTCATCTGCGTCTCTTCCGCCGTTTCCAGTGCGGCCGTGTCCTTCTCCAGTGTCTCGCGGTTATCGCTCAGTTCCGTGATAATCTTGCTGTCGTAGTCGAAAATCGCGTTGACACGTTCCATTTTGACCAGAAAATCCGTGAGGTCTTCCGCTTCAAAGATCAGCTCCAGCCAGTCGGCATCTTCTTCCATGTACACCGCCACCATCCGGTCAAGGAACGCCTCTTCCTGCCATTCGATCGCCGCCGTCGTGTCTTCAATGGACTGTTTTTTCACCGCGATCTGCTCGGTCAGGGAGTCCAGCTGTCCCGCCGCAAGGTTCTTCATTTCGTTGTTGTACCGCAGAAGTTCGTCGTATTTGCCGATTTCCTCCTGCGCTTCCGCCTGTCCGGAACGGATGTCCGCCAGCTCGTTGAGTGCCTGCTTCTGCTTCGTCACAATGGACGTGAGCTGATCCTCATACGACTGTACCGTCGCGTCCGGATTGTCCGCAAGCGTCGACAGGGCGGGCATCCCCGTCAGCATCGCCGCCGCAGTCGCGGCGGACAAAACTCTTTTTATTTCATTCTTCATAGTATTCTCGTATTGTCCTATGTAGGCATACAGATTTTCGGGAAATTACCACAGATAATTTTCCGGGTTCACCGTTGAACCGTATTCACGGGTCTCAAAGTGGAGATGATACCCGTACGTGTGTCCTGTCAGACCGACCCAGCCGATCGTCTGTCCGGCTCCGACGAAATCGCCGACGTTCACATTGCTCGACTGCAGGTGCGCGTACAAAGTCGAGAATCCGTTGCCGTGGTCGATAATCACATAATTGCCGTAACTGTAATGGAACTGGCTGAGGACAACGGTACCGGATGCCGCTGCAAGCACATCCGTTCCCGCCGCACATGCGAGGTCAACACCGAGATGGAATTCCTCAATTCCGTAAAGTACACGCCAGCCGTAGGGCGAGGACATATAGGAATATACATCCGGATCGAGCGGATAGGTGATCGTACCGCCCGTGTATTCGGTGTAGTCGATCGAAGAAGAGGACGTATTGTAGTAATCATCCCAGTACTGCTGCTGTTCTGCTGCCTGCTGCGCTGCCAGTTCTTCCTGACGTTTCCGCTCTGCTTCCTCCGCCGCTTTCTGTGCCGCAATCGCCTCCTGACGCTTGCGTTCCTCTTCCTGCCGACGGATTTCCGCCTGCCGCGCGAGTTCCGCAAGGTAGGCTTCCAGTTCCCGGTTCAGCTCGTCTTCCTGCTGCTTGTAGTAGGAATATTCACTGATGAGGTCACTTTCATTTTTCCGGAGATCGTCCATATAGGCCAGCTTTGCATCATAAAGCTGCTGTTTTTCCTTGATGACCTTTTCGTAGTCCGCGACCCGCTGAAGCTGTGCTTCCTGCGCTTTGTCGAGCAGGATTTTGTCCTCTTCCAGCGACGTCTTGTTCTCGGAAAGTCCGCTGATGATGCGGCTGTCATAATCAAAGACCGCGCTGGCCAGTTCCATGCGGCTCAGAAAATCGGTCAGATTCTCGGATTCAAAGAGAAGTTCCAGAACATCGGTATCCTCCTCCATGTAAACGGCTACCATCCGGTCGAGGAATGCCTCTTCCTGATTTTCGAGAGCCTCGGTCGTTTCTTCAATGGACTGCGTCTTTTCCTGAATCTGTTCGTACAGGGAATCCAGCTGACCGGACGCGAGGTCCCTCATTTCGTTGTTGTATTTCAGCAGTTCGTCATACTTACCGAGTTCCAGCTGCGCTTCGGACTGGTCGTTATACAGTTCCTGCAGATCCGCGAGCGCCTGCTCCTGCTTGTGGGCAAGTGCCGCCATCTGATCTTCATACGACTGCACGGTCGCGTCATTCCCGTAAACGGAAGCCGCCCACGGAAGTCCCGTCAGCATGGACACGGCAAGCACCGACGCAGTCACTGATTTTTTCAAACTTATCTTCATAATATATACGAACCCCTTTCACCGTACTATACTTGTTACCCAGATTGAAATTTTTTGAAAGGGGCTCGGGGAAAACTTTTTTTATAAAAAAGTTTTCCCCGAAAATCCCCCTTAACTCTTCAGATACTTGCTCAGAGAGATGGAGCTTCCGATGATGCCGGCGACGATGCCGAGGCCCATGAAGCCGAAGAGGACGGTGTTTCTGATCTCCGCAAAGGTGAGGATGGAGATCATCTGGAGGTCTGCCATAACCATCGTTTCGATGTAGGAATAGATGTACCATTCCGCGAAATACGCGACAATGGAGGAGAGCAGACCGATGATGATGCCTTCGAAAATGAACGGCAGGGTGATGAACCAGCTTGTCGCGCCGACATAGCGCATGACGCTGATTTCATGCCGTCTCGCAAAGACGGACAGCTTGATGGTGTTGATGATGATGAACACGCTGACAACCGACAGGATCGCGAGGAACCATACGAAAATCAGCATGACACCGCTCTTGACACTCTCGATGCTGGTCGCGAGGTCGAGTCGGTTGTTGACCTTCACGATACCTTCGATCTGGTGGAGCTGGTAGTCCAGTTCACCGACCTTTTCGGTATCGATGTAGGTGATTTCATAGGAATCCGGAAGGGGGTTGTTCTCTTCCGAAACGTCGTCGTAAACGTCATATTCGGCTTTCATCTGCGCCAGCCCCTCGGCTTTCGTGACCCGGCGGATCGACGCGATGTTGTCCAGTTTTCCGATCTGTTCGCCGACCGC
>JBGVOJ010000361.1:0-3375 GCA_045126415.1 Eubacteriales bacterium
CGAAGCAGCCGTTTGAACACACGGGAAACCGTGCAAGTAGATGCGGACGGCACCCGCCGTTACAAGGGCAGGACATCATGCTGTGTCCGGTGAGGGTATTTTTATACCGAAAAAGAGTGGTATCACGAGGTCTGTCGCCGCGTCTCTTTGCAGAGATTCGGCATTTTTTATTTTTCACCGCAAATTCAAACATCATAATATAAAGGAAGGCATTATGAAATACGATTTCAGTGCAATTGAAAAGAAATGGCAGGACAAGTGGGAAGAAGCCGGTATTTTCCATGCGGAAGACGACTGCTCCAAGCCGAAGTTCTACGGTCTGGTTGAATTCCCCTATCCGAGCGGTGCCGGGATGCACGTCGGTCACATCAAGGCGTACTCCGGTCTGGAAGTCATCTCCCGCAAGAGACGCATGCAGGGCTACAATGTCCTTTTCCCGATGGGCTTTGACGCCTACGGTCTGCCCACCGAAAACTATGCGATCAAGACCGGCATTCACCCGAGACAGGTAACCGACCAGAACATCGCGAAGTTCACCTCCCAGCTCAAGAGAGTCGGCTTCTCCTTCGACTGGACGCGCGTGATCGACACCACCGAAGAAGGCTACTACAAGTGGACCCAGTGGATCTTCCGCAAGATGTTCGACGCGGGACTCGTTTTCCGTGCGACCACTCTCGTCAACTACTGCCCGCACTGCAAGGTTGTCCTCTCCAATGAAGACTCCCAGGGAGGCAAGTGCGATATCTGCCACAGCGATATCATCCAGAAGTCCAAGGACGTATGGTATCTCCGCATCACCGAATACGCGGACAAGCTCCTCGAAGGGCTCGAAAAGGTCGACTACCTCCCGAATGTTAAGCTCCAGCAGGAAAACTGGATCGGCCGTTCCGAAGGCGCATTCGTCAACTTCGCTCTCACGAACTGCGACGAAACCCTCCGCATCTACACCACCCGCTGCGACACCATGTTCGGCGCAACCTTCATGGTTATCGCTCCCGAACATCCGATTATCGAAAAGTACGCGGATCGTATCTCCAACATCGACGCGCTGAACGCTTACAAGGAAGAATGTGCGAAGAAGACCGAATTCGAACGTACCCAGCTCGTCAAGGACAAGACCGGCGTACGCATCGAAGGCATCGCGGCAATCAACCCCGCAACCGGCCGTGAAATCCCGATCTACATTTCCGACTACGTTATGATGGGCTACGGTACCGGCGCGATCATGGCGGTTCCGGCACACGACGAACGTGACTACGACTTCGCAAAGAAGTTCGGCATCGAAATCATCGAAGTCATAAAGGGCGGCGATATTTCCAAGGAAGCCTACACCGGCGACGGTGAAATGGTCAATTCCGGATTCCTGAACGGTATCGAGACCAAGAAGGAAGCCATCGCGAAGATGCTCGAATACCTCGGTGAAAAGGGTCTCGGCGAAAAGGGCGTACAGTACAAGATGAAGGACTGGGCGTTCAACCGTCAGCGGTACTGGGGCGAACCGATTCCGATCATCCACTGCCCGAAGTGCGGCATGGTCGGCGTTCCCTACGAAGAACTCCCGCTCAAGCTCCCGAACATGGAAAACTTCGCACCCGGTGAAGGCGGCGAAAGCCCGCTCGCGAAGGTCGAAGAATTCGTGAACTGCACCTGTCCGAAGTGCGGCGGCGCGGCAAAGCGTGAAACCGACACCATGCCTCAGTGGGCAGGCTCCTCCTGGTACTTCCTCCGCTACACAGACGCGCACAACGAAAACGCATTTGCGGATCCGGAAAAACTGAAGTACTGGCTCCCCGTTGACTGGTACAACGGCGGTATGGAACACGTTACCCGTCACATGATCTACTCCCGCTTCTGGCACCGCTTCCTCTACGACATCGGCGAGGTTCCAGTGGACGAACCCTACGCAAAGCGTACCGCACAGGGTCTGATCCTCGGTCCGGACGGTGACAAGATGAGTAAGTCCAAGGGCAACGTCGTTGACCCGAACGATGTCGTCAACGAATACGGCGCGGACGTTCTCCGTGTCTACATCCTCTTCATGGGTGACTACGCGTCCGCGGCTCCGTGGAACGACAGCAGCGTAAAGGGATGCAAGCGCTTCCTCGACCGTGTTGCGGCTCTCACCGATCTCGTACAGGGCAAGGGCGTGACCGCAAAGCTCGAATCCTCCTTCCACAAGACCATCAAGAAGGTAACGGAAGACATCGAAGAAATGAAGTTCAACACCGCCATCGCGGCGATGATGGCTCTCATCAACACCATCTACGAAGTAGGTACTCTCACCGCGGACGAACTGAAGACCCTTCTGAAGCTCCTCTGCCCGTTCGCACCGCACCTCTGCGAAGAAATGTGGGAAACCCTCGGCGAAAAGAACTTCCTCTCCATGACGGAATGGCCCGCATGGGACGAAGCGAAGACCGTGGACGCGGAAATCGAAATCGCGGTACAGGTCTGCGGTAAGCTCCGCGCAACCATCACCATCGCTGCAGACGCTTCCAAGGAAGATGCCATCGCAGCAGCCCGCGCCGACGAACGCATCCAGAACGCCATCGCCGGCAAGAATGTCGTCAAGGAAATCTACATCCCCGGCAAGATCGTCAATATTGTTGCGAAGTAATTGAATAAAAGTATGTGGGGGAAACCTTTTTGAAAAAAGGTTTCCCCCACGCCCCTTTCCAAAAACTTTTCATCTATATGTGAAATGTAGAAAACATATTACTATATTTATAAAATTTACACTTGACAACCATAGATTGTATGTGGTATAATGTATTATAAATATAGAATGTGAGGTGTGAAGAATGAAACGATGGTTTACGGCAATATTTGTGATGGTTTTACTGTGTTTTTGCGGCTGTACTGAAAAACCTACGGAAGAAAAGGTCAAAATGGACGACCTCATGAAAATCAGCACATGGGTGATGGATCCGGCACTTGAAGGAAAAGGGTACTGGGCGTATGACAGGAATAGTTATGGTACCAAAGGGCACTGGGTTTCGAACGAAGGGGAGTCTGCCGTGAACGATAAGGATGTCTTCCGTGAGGAACGCCTTTTGGTGGGGGAGACGCGGGTTATGGCACCGATCGGTTACAAAGGAGGGAATCTTAACTTTACCATTGATTTCGAAGGGATTGTCACGGTAGAAAAGACCGATCCGGCCGACCACAGCATCCTGACTTCCTTTGAACCGAATTTGGCTGATCAGTGGATTGAGGAGACGCTTATCACCCGCAACGGTCCATGCAATCTGAACGTCTTTCCGGTAGGGAAAAATCTGGTCACCGAAGGGAGAGGTCTTTTGATTCAGCATAATACCATCGCGGAGAAAGAATATTTTCTGACCATTAAGGGATACGAACTGGACGGTTCTCTGA
>JBGVOJ010000362.1:0-2394 GCA_045126415.1 Eubacteriales bacterium
CTACAATCTGGTTGTTGCTCTGCCGAACGGACGTCCCTTTGAAAACAGAGTTATCATGAAAGAATTTGAGAAGCTGAAAGCAAAAGCAAATTTGCCAGATGTAGTTATTCCATTCACTCCGGCATTCCAGTACGACTTACAAGCTGAAGCTGAACCACGGTGACTTGAAGGCTACTCAAGGTGACACCGGCCATGCGCAGATCGGCATGATCACCGACATCTACGCTCACATTCTGGACGAAGACCGCAAGATCTGCATGATGTGAAACCACCTCAGGCCCCCGCAAAGGAACCGCAGCAGAATGTTGATCTTGCTTCCCTGATCGAACAGCTTCAGATGAATCCCGAACTGGTGAATACATTAGCAAATCTTCTATCGAACGGTTCCAATTCCCAGAGCTAATTTTCGATTAGCAAAAAACAGATTTCCATTAGCAGAATTCTCATTTTTGTTCGAGTCCGATTAGCAAATATACATCCGGTATGCATTTTCGCAATATCCTCCTTACGGGATCCCAAGAAACGCAAAAAAGTGCCGAAAATTCATCATTTTCGGCACTAAAAGCGTCCCTGGGCGGAATTGAACCGCCGACGTTTCGCTTAGGAGGCGAACCCTCTCTCCAACTGAGGTACAGGAACGTATTCTCTTCATGTAATTATATCACATTTTATTGCGTTTTTCAAGGCTTCTGTTCAAATTGAAGATTCCTTTATTTATTTTATAAAAAATCATAAATACCATTGCTTTATAATTAACTTTGTTGTATAATATTCTCAACAAATTCAATTTTCTGTGAATTGTGAGGTATTGCATGATCAACCTGCTTCCGAAGGATATGACTGACCGTATCGACAAACTTGCTTCGATCCGGCGCAATGAAATTAAGAATTCCTGGACGAATCTCGTCATTACCGGAACCGTTTATTATATTTCACAATATGGTTCCGATCAAAACAACGGTCTTTCTCCTGATACGCCGTGGAAATCACTCGAACAGGTTAATTCTTTCGTGTTTCGCCCCGGTGATGCCGTCCTCTTCCATCGCGGACATACTTTCCGCGGAAATCTGACCGCACAGGGCGGAGTAACCTATGCCACCTACGCCACCGGTCCCAAACCCATTCTCTGCTCTTCTCCTTACGACGGTGCGCATTATGGGAAATGGATTCCAACGGAAGAAACGGACATCTACCGCTTCAGTGAAAAACTGTATGACGATGTGGGCTGTCTGATCTTCGACGGCGGGCGTGCCCATGCGATCAAGGCAACGGTCGACTTTTCAGCAATGATCAACCGTACCGACGGAAAGCCGTTCCGTTCGTGGCGTGATCTCGATGGAGATCTTTCCTTCTATCACGATCTCGGTGGTCCGAATGTTAAGGGTACGGACGAAAACAGCACATTATATTTAAAGTCCACACATGGCAGCCCTGCGGAACGGTTCTACTCCATTGAATTCAACATCCGCACCAACTGCATTAATGTCCGCGGGGACAATGTACGGATCAACAACCTTTGTATCAAATACTGCGGCTGCCACGGGATCGGTGCCGGGACAGTACACGGTCTGACGGTCGACTGGTGCGAATTCGAATGGATCGGCGGATCGATGCAGTTCTACCGCGACGGGCGTCCGACACGTTTCGGAAATGCGGTCGAAATTTACGGCGGATGCACGGACTACACCGTCGAAAACTGCTACATCAATCAGGCGTACGACGCGGGAATCACCCATCAGTTTTCTTCCGGCGGGGACAGTGAGATCCTCATGAAGAATATAACCTATAAAGGAAATCTTATCGAAAACTGTATTTATTCCATCGAATATTTCAACGGGAAACCGTCGAATGATGCTGACCGGCATATGTCACATGTACGCATTTCCGACAACATCCTGAGAAATTCCGGATACGGCTTCGGAAAGCAGCGGCCGGACAAGGGGCCTGACTGTCACATCAAAAGCTGGGATCATTTCAATTCCGCAGACGACATGATTTTCGAAAACAATATTTTCGACAGCGGCGCACATTGTCTTCTGCACATTGCCTGTGAGGATGAGGCATGGATGCCGGTAATCCGCCGGAATCTGTTCGTACAGCGGGAAAGCGGAGACTTCGCCAGACTCGGAGCCTACCCCACGGCGATCCTTCCCTACACAGAAGAAGGCATTGCGGAACAGAAGTTTGCTGGAGAAGATAATCTCTTCTTCTGCAAAAAAAGATAAGTGAATTATACGGAGCTATATTTTTATGAAACTTTTTTACAGAATCAAAGCAGGCCTTCTTCTTCTCTGCGTGGTTTTTCTGCTTGCCTCCTGCGATGCCGGAACGCCGTCTCCGGAAGCCGCCAGCGAAACCGCTTCCGCTGCAGAACCCGCAGAGACAACCGAAACC
>JBGVOJ010000363.1:0-4293 GCA_045126415.1 Eubacteriales bacterium
ACGCCGTTTTCATAAGCGTGCAGGATCATTTCGTCAACCTTGTCCTGATCCACGAAGTTCTTTTCGTCCTGCTTGTATTCGGGGAAGCGCATGCAGCCGAAGCCAAGTGCGGAGATCTTTTCTCCGGTTTTTCCGAATTCACGGTAATTCATTTTGTTAAGTATCCTCTCCGTATGGAATAATTTGACTTTATATTATTTATTATACAGTATCAGGTAATCTTTTGTCAAGCCCGCTTGCACTGCTGACACGGAAATCAAGTTTCGTGTATTTATGGTTGTACTGTTTTGAAAGATGTGATATAATACAGACAAATATATTCAGCGCGAGGTGTTTATGGCAACAATTATTACAACAAAAACACATGACAGCGGAATCGCTCTCGGCGGGATCGGTACGGGTTCTGTGGAATTGTTCCCCGACGGTGAATTCCATCAGTGGCAGATTGCGAATCAGCCCAGATGGGCGGAAGTCTGCGGTGACAGAAAGGTGGATGACGGAGAAGGCAGCACCGGTGCTCTGTCATTCTGGGTACGTACCGAAACGGAAGGTACGGCTCCCATTGTGCGCAAACTCGGGATGAAAACAGAACCGGAGGATTTCACTTATCTGATGTACGCATGGAACAAGCCGGTGGAGAAAATCGTTTTCAACGGACGTTTTCCTGTGTGTGATCTTACATATGAGGACAGCGCGCTTCCGGTGGATGTCAGCATGCGGGCAATTTCTCCGTTTGTTCCGCATCATACCGCTGACAGTGCGGTTCCCGGTTTTTATCTGGATTTCACCCTGACAAATCCTTCGGAGAAAACGGTGACGGTCAGCCTGCTTTCCGCACTGGAGCCGAATTTCTGCAACCGCGGCGTCTGTATGAACGAACATTATACAGACGGGGCGCGCACCGGTCTTTTTCTGAAAATGCCGCCGGTACAGCCGTGGGAGGAAGAGACGCGTGACCCGGACTGCGGTTCGCTGTGCTGGTCTGCGGAAGGCGGAGACATTTCGTATATCACCGCCGAGAATTTCCGGTTCCTCCGGGAATACGTTTCCTCCTCTTCGCTCGGGGTATCACAGGAATCGTTCCTGTTCGGTTTCCGAAAAACGGGAATTCTTCCGAATACGACGGTTGGTGTACGTCCGCAGAGACCTCCGGCAGAAGCCACGGATTTCACGGACGAAGCGCTTGACCGGCGGATTGCGGAGCTGTCCGAATATCCGTTTGTACAGTCCATTCTGGAACGGGGACGTCACAGAAATCCCGCGTTCCCGGAAACACGTTCCGAAAAGGTGGAATTTCTTCAGGCACTGAGAAGTTCCATGGGACGGATGGGGGAACAGTTCGGTTCCTGTGCGCTGTGCAGCAAAGCGGTACTGCAGCCGGGTGAGACAACGAACGTCCGCTTTATTCTGTCGTGGTATTTCCCGAATCATTACAGCCGGTATCAGGAACGGCTTGGGCACTGGTACGAGAATCTTTTTGCCGACGCAAGAGAAGCCAATCGGTATCTCGCGGCGCACCGTTCCGGTATTGCAGACAAGGCTGCCGCGTTTGCCGATCTTCTGTACAATACCAATCTGCCGGAGATTTATCCGGAAGCGTGGAGCGGTCATCTTTCCACAATCGTGAAGGATTCATGGTATCTGAAGGACGGAAAATTCGGCCTGTGGGAAGGGCTCGGCTACTGTGGATTCCATACGACCGACATTACCTATCATGCTTCCTTCGGACTTCTTGCGCTCTTCCCCGATCTGCAGAAGAAACAGATGACAATGGGCGCTGCATTCCAGCGGGAAGACGGACGGGTACATCATTTCTTTACGCCCGATCTTTCCCATGTAGACAACGGATTCGAACGCGTGGACATGAATAATCAGTTTGTTCTGATGGCCTGCCGCGATTATCTGTACACGGGAGACCGCGGCTACCTCGAACAGATGTGGATTCCCGTACAGAAAGCGATGGATTCCATTCAGGCGCTCGATACGGATGGTGACGGACTTCCTGACGACGGTACGACACGCAATACCTATGACGCGTGGAAATTCTCCGGAACACCGGCGTATATCTGCATACTCTGGCTGTCTGCTCTGAAAGCGGCGGCATGTATTGCCGGAATTCTCGGAGACGAAATCCGACGAGGACAGTGGGCTGCGCTTCTTGATAAAGGGCTTGTTTCCCTTGAAGAACGTCTCTGGAACGGCGAATATTATGATCTCTGGCGCCGCGATGACGAAAACAGTGCGGTGATCGACGGTTCTTTGATGACGGATCAGATTGACGGCGAATGGTTCCTGCGGATGTCCGGTCTGGAAGGAAATCTGTCCGACGAACGTGTACGTAAGGTTCTGCAGACGGTATTCGGTCATAATTTCGATCCCGAAGACGGTCTGATCAACGCGACCTGTCCCGAAGGACATCCGGTGACTCTTCAGACATATAAGAACTGTCAGGCGGAAGCGGTCTGGACGGGCATCGGTTATGCGGTCGCTGCTCTGGCAATGTCGGTGGGACTGCGGGATATGGCGGACACCCTTGTCGGTTCGATCCACGCCAATCAGATGCGTTTCGGTCGGTTCTGGTGGCACTGGGAATGCGGATTCCGCTACACACGTCCGCTCTCTTCCTGGACAACGCTGACTGCTGTGCTGGGACTTTCCGTAGATGCGGAAAAGAAAATCCTGCGTCTCCGTCCGACGCAGCCGTGCCTTACCGCTCCGCTGTGTACGGGAGAATTCCTCGGTACGGTGATGTTTGAAAACGGACGCTGTACAATTACGGCGATGGAAGGTTCTCTCGACGGCTGGAACATTGATCTGCCGGAAAATACGGTTCTGGTAATGTGAGAAATATAAGAAATACCCGCATGGTTTTCTGCCATACGGGTATTTTTCGTGAATCGGTTTTTATTCAACGGTAATTCCTTCAGGAACGATGATTTCCGGTTCTTTGCCTGCTTTCATCCGTACTTCAATCATGCCGTATGGGGTCGGAATCTGTACATGGGCATGTTCATACCCGAGGAGAGACGGATTCAGGCGGATTCTCTTATATCCGGGTTCCAGCAGTTCCAGTCCGGTCAGAGCCAGCGGCAGCGAATAGGACGGAGTGCCGCCCCATGCGTGGCTGTGGTCGAAGGAATAGGTCGGTTCCGGTTTGTGGAATCCTTCCGCAAGTCCGTAGGGGCAGTCCCGTACCGGAGCTTTCCAGTCTTCAAGGATAGTACGGGTGTAGGTGTCGCGCAGACCGTTCCGGTAAACCGCCTCCAGCAGAAAGTGGGTGAAATACGGCTGCACGAGACCGAGTTCCGGATCGTTCATCACTTTGTGCAGGATTTTCTGACAGATTTCACGGTCGAAAATACCGAAATATGCTGCCAGAATATTGGCATGCTTCCGGTAATACCGCTTTTCCACGTTCTGCGGCATGTACTGATACAGCAGATGTTCGGGCGTCGGGGTGTTCAGACCTTCGAAGAACAGACCTTTTTCAGTATCAAAGAGTTCGGTGCAGATGATCGGCTGGATGGTGTCTGCGTGAACAGCGGATTCTGCGGCCATTGCGGGTTCTCCGAGGACATCGTAAATCTTCGAGGCGGTACGCAGTGCGCCGTAGTAGAACAGATTCAGACAGGTCTGACCGAGTGCCTTCGGCGGATGGTGGGTGGAAATTCCGTCCGGGATCAGCCAGTCGATGAACATATAATCCGGCGGTGTCTCGATCAGTCCGTTTTCTCCGAGATAGGTTTCAAACCGCTCCAGAAGCAGGATGAGCGCGTCTTCACAGTCGGAAAGAAGCTCTTTTTCTCCTGTCAGAACGTAAACATCCCACAGCATCTGTACCCAGATCAGCGAATAGGTCGTATGGAACATCCGTCCGTTGTTGTAGCGGAGGAGCTGTGCGATCCGGCGTACATCGAAAGCGGATAATCTCTGATCCCCGAAGGTGAATGCGGTCATCAGGGATTCGATGTAATAGTCCCCCGTGCAGGCCAGAGGTTCGCAGTGACTTCCGCTGTCAAGATGGAGTGTCTGACGGCAGTATTTCAATGTGTGGGAACAGACCTTCAATACCAGATTCATTTCTTTGTCAGATGTAGTTGTAATAGCTTCTTCCGTGACCGGGTAGTGCGAAAGGAGGAAGGCGGCGCGGATCTCAGCATCCTTGTTCCCTTCGTTCTGTGCGATAATCCGGATTCTGCCCGCACTGCGGAGCGAAGTGCCGATGTAGCTGTCATCACACACAAAGGTGCAGGATTCCCCGCTGCCCGAAGTGCCGAGTTCCGTCATCTGGAA
>JBGVOJ010000364.1:0-2818 GCA_045126415.1 Eubacteriales bacterium
TCTTTCAGATAAAGCCGCCATGTGGGATCAAGCATCACACGTTTTCCCGACGGCAAAAGACAGTCCACAACTACATGACAGTCATCAAAAGGATCTTCGTAAGGCATACAGGTAATGTGCTGCGCCTTGATACCGTTCAGACGCAGAAGAGAAGCCAATAGAATCGCCAGACCACGGCAGTTGGATTTGTTGTCATTTCCTTCACAGAACGTGATGAGATCGGTGATCGTTCTGCCGGAACCCGAGCCGCCGTAACCGTTGTGACCGAAGTGATCGCAGACAAAATCAAGGAGCCGGAACACAATCCCGTCGTCCGTGTTGTCAAGACCGTTTATGTATTCGGAATACCGATATTTTTCCAGAATCGGAGGGACATCACCCCCCAGGATAAATTCATTGCTGCAGCCATAGGATTTGTTTCTGTCATACCCGACATATTGTGTCAGAATCTCAAAACGCGTTTTTTCGGTTTCCGGAACATACACTTCCGTCGGAATATACTGAAACGGTGCATCCTCGGGGAGATCGGCAATCTTTGTATACTGTATAGGGAATGTTTTTCCATGCTGTGTGTAAAATCCGACAAGATTGCCGTCTTCATAGCGGATGTGATACACCATACGATAGTATTCATCGTTGATTTCCCAGCAAAGATATCCGTCCTTTTCATAAACACAGTTCGGCTCAAAATTATAGTATCCGCTTGACGAGAACGACATTTTCATGCGGAGTGGAGTTTCATCAAAAATATTGATGGTTTCGCCCATATCTTCCTTGAACCATTTTCCGACCAGCCGTATATCCATAATGTTCATCCTTTCATTGGAGTGTTTTGGGATGACTATATTATATCATGTGTTTGTCCTTTTTACAATTAGATATCGGAATCCATTGTAAAAACATAATTTCAGAAAAATTATTCCGAATATGCAAACTGTTCACAGAGATATGCTATACTATAGAAAATAAATTTTCATACAATGCCAGAGAGGAAGACAAAAATGAGTTTTGACTATCAGAAATCCATAAATTATTTGCTTGAAAACGGCAGGGATGTCATTCAGTATCGTTTACATAAAGAGATACTCCGTGATCTGAGCGAAACGGAAGAAGCGGAACTTCTTGAAAAAGTCATGCAGACACCCGATTATCAGCTGCTTCTGACTCATGTCAAGCCGAACGGTTATATCGGAACCGGCATGCATTCCTGGGAAAAATTCAAAACATCCCATCTGGACGACGGGGAAAATGCTGCAAGACTCTTACATAATTATGCGATTCCGAAAGATACGCCCGTGGTGAAGAACTTTGTAAAAGCAATGCGTGACGATTCGGTACTGGAGCAGGAATTTTCTTATTACAATCCCGAAAAAGCACGACTTCAGACAAGAAGCATCGGCATCAACAGCGGTTCGTCCCTTGATGTTACTTTATACGCTTGTCAGGCATTACTCGGTTACGGGGATGATCCTGAAATGCGGCATTTCGTTGATGCTTCTTACAAGGCATTTGTCAGTTTGCTCGATTACGAGTCGGCAGATGAAATCACGACCTACAATCCGAATCTGAAAAGAAAATATAACTATCCCACCATCACACCCGACACCTATTTTCCGTGCCAATACCATCTTGAAACCCTGGCTAACACACGGAGCTGGCGTACACCGGAAAGCATTGCACGTCTTGCTGAAGCAATTACTCACCACGACAGAATTACCAAAGATTTCGGCGGATTTGCGGTAAAGATGGGCGGCAAACAGGTTGGTCCCGGATGGGCGTATATGAATCCGTTTTTCCCGCTTTCCTTTCCGCAGAAAGCACCGAATCACCGGAAAACATTAACCGCACTTGCAATGGCCTGCGGCGATAAAACACAGGTGGTGAGAGAGTCTGCGGAAACCTTAACGGAAATGCTCTCCGAAGACGGCGTACTGCGCACCACGTTTGCTTCATCGTATGAGAAAAGCCGCTTCAAGGACAATTTCCGCAGCGGACATCCGTATGCCGAGGTCGGACTTGAACCCGATCACAGGAAGGATACCGCCATCTGGTGTGAGCTTACCTTTTGGGCAGTTGAATTCCTGCATATTATTGAGAGGATGAGTGAGGAGAACCAATAATCGGTCATGCGGAAACTCATCAGGTCCGAGAGTTTTTCTCTCCGATGGCGTTATTGAAAATCTGTCGGACATCTGCTATACTGTAGTCAACCGGTAAACCTCCTGCGCAGGACATTTCATCATACAGAAAGGGAATTATCATGAAACTGAACATCGGACAGAACATTCGTACCCTCCGCCGCGCCGCTGATATGACGCAGGACGAGCTTGCTGTAAAACTCGGTGTCGCGTTCCAGACCGTCAGCCGCTGGGAAAACGGCGGAACCTATCCCGACATGGAACTGCTTCCCGCAATTGCGGACATTTTTAATGTGACGGTCGACCATCTGCTCGAACACGACAAAAGTGCCATGGAAAAACATCTGAAAGATCTGCTCGGACGCTTCAAAACCGCCGTTGCGGAACGGGATCACGAAACCGTCATTGAAATCCTCCGCGAACTTCGCCGTGATCTGCGCAGGTATCCGGATACGTTCCGGCTTCAGGATATCGGTATTGAAATCCGCAATTACCGGGACGAAGCACCGCCGGAAGTAATTGACGAATTCCGGCAGTATCTCGAAGCGGTAACGCTTGTTCTTCCGGAAGAACGCGGATGGACCGTCCGCGGACTTGCGGTAATCGAGGACGATGAGCATCTGGAAGCGTTTCTCACCAAAAACACTTCCCATGTCGATCTGTCCACCGATGCGCTTCTG
>JBGVOJ010000365.1:0-4116 GCA_045126415.1 Eubacteriales bacterium
AATAATTTTTTAAAAAAATGTAGACCCCCCACATAACTCCCATTATTTACTTCACCATAGCGAGAATCCGTGCCTTCGGCTTGGCTCCTACGGACTGATTCACGATCCGGCCGTCCTTCATGACGACGAGGGTAGGGATGCTTGCGACGCCGAATGCCTGCGCGAGTTCGGGTTCATCGTCCACATTGATCTTGCCGACGACGAGGTCGGGATTTTCCTCCGCGATTTCATCCACGATGGGGGAGACCATCCGGCAGGGACCGCACCACGGTGCCCAGAAGTCGAGGAGAACGGTCTTTTCATTCTTTACGGTTTCGTTGAAGTT
Source organism: Eubacteriales bacterium (assembly GCA_045126415.1). Taxonomy (GTDB): domain Bacteria; phylum Bacillota; class Clostridia; order Oscillospirales; family CAG-272; genus UMGS1696. The sequence continues at coordinate 326 of JBGVOJ010000365.1, forward strand.
ACTTTTATTTACAGTAAGTACAGACATTGTATAATTCCTTTCTGATTCTGAAGTTTTATTTTTTGAGGTATTTTTTCTTTGTGTCTGTATTATATCAGATTCTCCGGACGGTTTCTGTGACTTTGTCACTGAGGCTGTTTTTGTCTTTTTTCAGGATTTTCCGAAAGTCTTGTAATCCCCAAAAGATTATGCTATAATACCTTCCAATGATTTCAATCCCCACGGAGGAAAAAATGACATCCCCGAATTACAGAAAAACAAAATTTGCCTGTTTCTTCTCCTATCTTTCGATGGCGTCCGTCTTCGTCCTGCCGTCCATGCTGTTCGTGACCTTCCACGAAATGTACGGCATCTCATACACGCTGCTCGGTTCGCTCGTTCTTGTGAACTTCTGCACGCAGATGACCATCGACCTGATTTTCACGTTCTTTTCGAAGTATTTCAACATCCGCTGGACAGTACGTATCATGCCGCTGCTGACCACGGTCGGTCTGCTGCTTTATGCGATTCTTCCGAACGTCATCCCGCAGCACGCTTATCTCGGTCTGGTCCTCGGCACGATCGTTTTCTCGGTGGCAGCCGGACTCAGTGAAGTCCTGCTCAGCCCCGTGATCGCGGCGATTCCATCGGAACATCCCGAAAAGGATATGAGCATGCTCCACTCCCTGTACGGCTGGGGTGTTGTCAGCGCGGTTGCCATCAGCTCTCTCTATTTCTTCCTGTTCGGCACGGAAAACTGGACATATCTTGCAATTTTCCTCGCCTTTCTTCCGCTGATCGCGTCGTTCCTTTTCTGCATCTCTCCGATCCCGGACATGAATCTGCACGCAGAAGATAATGCCCCGAAGAGCAAATCGAACCGCAGCAAAACGCTCCTTCTGTGCGTGATCTGCATCTTCCTCGGCAGTTCGGCGGAAAACACAATGACCAACTGGATCTCCAGCTACATGGAAAACGCTCTGCTGATCCCGAAAGCGGTCGGTGACATCCTCGGTCTTGCCGTCTTTGCGCTTCTCCTCGCCATGACGCGCGTGCTCTACGCCAAGTATTCTCCCGACATTTCGAAAACCCTTCTTGTCAGCATGATCGGTGCCGCTGTCTGCTACCTGATCGCAGGCTTATCCCCGAGCGTGATCCTCGCTTTCATCGCCTGCATCCTCATGGGCGTCTTCACCTCCATGCTCTGGCCCGGCACGCTGATCCTGATGGAAGAAAAACTTCCTTCTCCCGGTGTCGCTGCCTACGCCCTGATGGCCGCTTTCGGTGACATGGGGGCATCCGTCGCACCCCAGACTCTCGGCATCGTCGTCGACAAAGTCTCTGCGAGTACCTTTGCTGCCAACCTCAGCCAGACCTCCGCGATGACCCCCGACGAAATCGGTCTCAAGGTCGGTATGCTGATCGCGTCCGTCTTCCCCATTCTCGGTGTGGCTCTTCTGCTCTACATCCGGAAGGTATATGCAAAGAAAAACTGAAAATCTTATTTGCCGCAGGCGGCCGTGGAAATCTTTTGACGGAAAGGGTTCCACGGCCGTTCCGGATTTCCCGGAAAAATTCTGTCCGACAGCTTGACAGGATGAAAAAATCGTGCTATAATATTTCCACCGTGCGGATGTAGTTTAGTGGTAAAACGCCAGCTTCCCAAGCTTGAGTTAGGGGTTCGATTCCCCCCATCCGCTGCTGTACCGGCTGTTCTGAGACAGTCGGTATTTTTTTATTTTTAATTGACACTGCCCGACGACCGTGTTATAATGAAAAAAATCTTTCTTGTAAGGAGAAAGCTATGAACAGTACTGAACGTGTTACACGCACGATTCTCGGAAAAGAGACCGACCGTACGCCGATCTACGGTTGGGTCGCTGCCAATCTTTCGGGTCCGATCAACGCCGCTTACGGGTCTGTCGCCGCTTTCGAAGACCGCTACGAATACGATATGGCGCATCTTTTCGCCGGTCCCGGTGCGTTTGACGGACATCTTATCGACAAAATCCGTGCGGAAAACGACGAACTCACACCCGATCTGCTCGTCGATCAGCCCATTTTCCGTTCGCCGGACAATCTTGATGAATACCGAAATGTCACGGATGCGCTGAATTTTCACAAAAAGCGCGGACGTTTCTGCTATATCCAGACCCCCGGTTTCTTCGAACAGTTCAACGGCATCTTCGGAATTGAAAATCAGCTCCTCTGGCTTGCCATGTATCCCGAAGAACTCGGTGAACTCTACCGCCGTCAGGCCGACTGGACGCTCAGATTCGCGGAACACTGCATCGACCTTGGAGTGGATATGATCCATATTTCTGACGACTGGGGCGCGCAGAATGATCTCCTGTTCAGCCCTGCAATGTGGCGTGAGCTCATCTTCCCGCAGATGAAGCGCGTCGTCGATTATGTCCATTCCCGCGGATGCTTCTGCAGTCTCCATTCGGACGGATGCGTCCGCAAGGTCACCGAAGGCATCGCCGAACTTGGTCTTGATGTCGTCCATCCGTGGCAGGAAAGCGCCGGAATGGGTTATGACCTTTATCTCGAAAATTACGCCGATAAATTCGGTATTCTCGGCGGCGTCTGCGTGCAGTCCGCCATTGGTCTTCTTCCGCAGGACAAACTGGAAGCGGAAATCCGCCGTGTCTTCGGTCTGCTGAAGGGCAAACGCTGGATGTGCTGCACTACGCACTACGTGCAGGATCACTGTTCCATCGAAGATCTCACCTTTGCATACGACCTGATCTACCGTCTGGCACGGGAAAACTGAGCGTATGGTATACAGACTTACGGATCCCTCCGCAGCCGCTTCACTGTTTGAAGGATGGGATGAAACGCTGATATGGTCGTGTCTGCAGGGCGTGATGGGTGAAATTTATGCGGATTCCGCGGAACATCCGGTTTCGGCAATGGCGATTATTACGGATTTCACCTTTTTTGCCGGCGAGCCAAACGAGGAACTCGTCCGGTTCAAACCGGAGAACTGTACGAAAACGTATATGCTCATGGTACCGCAGAACGAGGAATGGAGCCGGATCATCGAACGATGCTGGAGCGGCCGCTGCGGTCGTATCACCCGCTACGCGATCAAAAAGGAACCGGACGTGTTCAACCGTGAAAAACTGCACCGGATGGCGGAAAATCTGCCCGACGGCTGTCGTCTGCGTCCCATTGACGAAGAACTGTTCCGGTATGCCCGTGAAACAGGCTGGTGCAGGGACTGGGTGGGAGCCTATCCGGACTATGAAACGTACCGCCGTCTCGGGTTCGGTTTCGTTCTGGAGAAGGACGGCGAGGTTGTCGCGGGAGTTTCCTCCTACACCAGATACCGTGAAGGCGTCGAGATTGAGATCGACACCCACCGGGAACATCGCCGCCGGGGTTACGCGACGGTCTGTGCCGCGCGGATGATTCTGGAAGCCCTCGACCGCGGCCTGTACCCGAGCTGGGATGCCGCGAATCTGTGGTCGGTCGGACTGGCGGAAAAGCTGGGGTATCACCTCGCCCACGAATATCCGACGTATGAAATCTATGATTATTGAAAAAACAACGCCTGCCGTAAAAAAGCAGGCGTTGTTTTCAGTTTATGATCGTTTGATTCAGTTCTGTCTCAGATAGCGTTCCAGCCATGCGACGCCGAGGTCGAAGGCTTCATACAGACCGGTCTTCATTGCTTCCTGCACCACGCGGTCCTTCTTCGCTACATTCGGGTCAGTCCGGAGAAGCTGAATATAAACCTTGTCCGGAACCTTCTTTCCCTTATATTCGGTCTCAGACATAATAATCATCTGAAGTATATATTTGTC
>JBGVOJ010000366.1:0-7738 GCA_045126415.1 Eubacteriales bacterium
GTAGTCGTCGGCTCCTGCATCCAGGCCGACCACTTTATCGTATTCCGTTCCCTTCGCGGTCGCCATAATCACCGGCAGCGACGCGGTGGACGGCTGTCCGCGCAGCTTCGCAAGGATGGAAAGTCCGTCCTCGCCGGGCAGCATGATGTCGAGAATCACCAGATCCGGCTTCTTTTTCTCCATCGCTTCCCGGAAAGCTTCCCCGTCGGGAAATCCCTTCGCCTCAAATCCCGACGCGTTCAGCGTATATACCATCATATTACAGATTCCGTTGTCGTCTTCCACACAATAGATCAGCATCTTCCGGCTCCTTTGTTTTTTCTTTCATGATAGCATATCCCCGTAACATTTTCAACGGAGGTTATGTAAAATCCATGTAAAGTACGCAAAGATGAATAAATCCCGCACCGGCGGCGGAAACTATTATGGAAAGTTTCAGAATCATGGAGGTTCAAGAATGTTCAAACACGAAAAAATGCTTTTCCATCCGGTCGGCGTGGAACGTCCGAATCCGCAGTATGCCGCTCTTCTGCAGGAACAGCTCGGCGGTGCCAACGGCGAACTCAAGGCGGCGATGCAGTATATGGCCCAGAGCTTCCGCATCAGGGACGCGGAAATCAAAGACCTTTTTCTCGATATCGCGGCGGAGGAACTCGGTCATATGGAAATGGTCGCGCAGACGATTTCCCTGCTGAACGGTCATGACGTAGATGCGGCGGCGGTTCCGGCGGGAGAAATCCAGACCCACGTCCTGTACGGGCTGAATCCGGGACTTGTGAACGCGTCCGGCTATTCGTGGACGGGGGATTATGTCTCCGTGACCGGTGATTTATGCGCGGATCTTCTCTCGAACATTGCGTCGGAACAGCGTGCCAAGGTCGTCTACGAATACCTCTACCGGCAGATCGAAGACAAAAAAGTCCGTGAAACGATCGATTTTCTTCTGAACCGCGAGGAAGCGCACAACGCGATGTTCCGCGAAGCGTTCAACAAAGTCCAGAACAGCGGCTCCAACCGGGATTTCGGTACAACGCAGGCGGCACGCATGTATTTCAGCCTCTCCGAACCCTCGCCGGAGGACAGCCCTCTCGGCAAAGTCGCCGGAAAAGTCCCTTCTTTTCAGTAAAACAAAAATTCCCGGGAAGAACCTTACATGATAAGGTTCCCCGGGAATCTGATTTTTCGGGATTACCGTACACCGAACAGCAGTTCGCTGTAGTTCGGGAAGGGCCAGTATTTTGCGGAGGTGATATGTTCCGCTTCGTCCACACAGGAACGGAGTTCGGACATTTTTGAGATCACTTTATCCTTGATGGTAAATGCCTGACTGGTGATATCCGTGACGGAATCCAGATTCTCCAGTTCTTTTTCCAGTTCGCGGACGCTCTTCGTGATTGACGCGCTCAGGACGGAAAGATGCTTCACCGTTTCGGTTTCATAAGTGAGGTCGATGCCGTCGAACAGGTTCTTCTTTGCGTTGCCCGCTTCGGCAACCTCCTTGGCGTAGGCGGTAATCGCCGGAAGGAACTGCTTGTATACCATGTCCACCATCGTCGCCGCTTCGATCCGGATTGTCTTGCAGTAATTTTCAAGAATGATCTCGTAGCGGGATTTCATTTCCTTTTCGGTGTAAACGTGGTGCGTCTTAAACAGACGGACGTTCTTCGCCGCGAGGAAGTACGGCAGTGCGTCCGGCGTGGTGCGCAGATTCAGCAGGCCGCGTTCCTCCGTCGCTTCACGGATCCATGCGTCGTCGTAGCCGTTGCCGTTGAAGATGATGCGCTTGTGCTTCTGGATCGTCTCGCGGATGAGGTGGTTCAGCTCGGTGCGGAAGTCTTCCGCGGGTTCGAGGATATCCGCAAACTGACGCAGGGATTCCGCAACGGCCGTATTCAGCACGACGTTGCAGTCCGCGATGGAGTTGGACGAGCCGACCATACGGAATTCGAATTTGTTCCCCGTGAAGGCGAACGGCGAGGTACGGTTGCGGTCGGTGTTGTCCTTCGGCAGACGGGGCAGGACGTCCACGCCGAGCTTGAGCTGGGTGGATTCCTTCGGGTCGTAGTGGGTATCGGTTTCAAGCGCGTCGATAACGGCGGAGAGTTCGTCGCCGAGGAAGATGGAAATGACGGCCGGAGGAGCTTCGTGTGCGCCGAGACGGTGGTCGTTTCCGGCGGTTGCCGCGCTGATGCGGAGCAGATCCTGATATTCGTCCACCGCCTTGATGACGGCGCAGAGGAAGAGGAGGAACTGCGCGTTTTCATAGGGAGTTTCCCCGGGAGTCAGCAGATTCATGCCGGTATCGGTGGCGATCGACCAATTGTTGTGCTTGCCGGAACCGGTCACGCCCATAAACGGCTTTTCGTGGAGCAGGCAGACGAGACCGTGATTTTTTGCGGTCTTCTGCATGATTTCCATGGTGAGCTGGTTGTGGTCGGTCGCAATGTTCGCCTGGCTGTAGATGGGAGCCAGTTCATGCTGTGCGGGAGCAGCTTCGTTATGTTCCGTCTTCGCGAGAACACCGAGCTTCCAGAGTTCCGCGTCCAGATCGCGCATGAATGCCTGTACACGGGGCTTGATCGCACCGAAATAGTGGTCGTCAAGTTCCTGGCATTTCGGCGGCTTTGCGCCGAACAGGGTACGTCCGGTGAAAATAAGGTCGGGGCGTGCGTCGTACATTTCCTGCGGAATAAGGAAGTATTCCTGTTCGGGACCGACGCAGGCGCGGACGCACTTGACACGGGTATAGGGATCGAACAGCTTCAGGATGCGAAGGGACTGTTCGTTGATGGCTTCCATGGAACGGAGGAGAGGGGTTTTCTTGTCGAGCGCCTCGCCGCCGTAGGAGCAGAACGCGGTAGGGATGCAGAGCGTGTCGTCCTTGATGAAGGCATAGGAGGTCGGATCCCATGCGGTGTAACCGCGGGCTTCAAAGGTGGCGCGCAAGCCCCCGGACGGGAAGCTCGATGCGTCGGGTTCGCCGCGGACAAGTTCCTTGCCGGAAAATTCCATGATGACCTTACCGCCCTCGATGGGAGAGATGAAGCTGTCGTGCTTTTCGGCGGTCACGCCGGTGAGCGGCTGGAACCAGTGGGTATAGTGGGTGCAGCCCTTTTCGATCGCCCAGTCCTTCATGGCGTTGGCAACGATATTGGCTACATTTATATCAAGGGTACTGTATTCGTCGATAGTCTTTCTGAGGGATTTATAGGTCTCCTTCGGGAGGCGTTCCCGCATGGCGGTATCATCAAACGCAAGGCAGCCGAAGTAGTCGGAAACAATAGGCATAGTCTTTGTTTTCTCCTTCATTTCACAAAAAAAGCAGCCGGACAAGGCAGAAAACGCCATTTTTCGCCCGGTTCACCGAGGATAATTATACACGCGGTCACCGGGAAAGTCAATTGTTTTGCGGCAATATTTTGACGTGCGGAGAGGTTTTGGAGAACATCACAAGGAGATTTTTCCAAACGGGCTGCGGATTGTGGAAATTTCTGTGCTGAAAAACATCAAAAAATCGGAGAAAAACTTTTTTTCACGAAAAGTTTTTCTCCTGAGATTTTCTTTATAAAGGCTTATGGAAGCCGTTGCCGATGATTTCGCTGGAATTGGTAATGGTGATGAAGGCGGACGGTTCGTTCACACGGATGAAGTTGCGCAGTTCGATTGCCTGCGTGCGGCTCATAATGGTGATGATCACGGTTTTCTCTTCTTTTTTGTAGCCGCCAGTCGCCTTGTAGGTCGTCACGCCGCGCTTGAGCGTGTGAAGAATAAAGTTTGAAATAGGTTCCGGATCGTCGCAGATGATCGTGAACACTTTGCAGAGATTGATATTTTCGATTACGCTGTCGATCACGAGGGACTTTGCCAGAAGACCGCAGACGGAATAGAGCCCCGTTTCGGTATCGAAGATAAAAAATGCGGAAATCGCAACCGCTACGTCGGCAAGCATCAGCGTCGTGGTGATGTTCATTTTCGTATACTTTGTCAGAATCATCGCAATGATGTCCGTTCCGCCGCTCGATGCGTTCATGTTGAAGAAAACCGCCGACGCAATGGCGGGAACCACAATCGCAAAAATCAGTTCAAGCAGCGGCTCGTCGGTCAGCGGCTGTGCCATCGGAAACAGACGTTCCGCCAGACTCAGCGTCCCGGACAGAAGGATCGTGACATAGATCGTCCGGATCCCGAAGCCGCGTCCGAGGATCACCAGACCGAGAATCAGCAGACCGATGTTCATGACCGTCGTCACGCCGGATGCCGAAATCGGAAACAGCGCCGACAGAATGACCGCAAACCCCGTCACCCCGCCGAACGAAAAATGGTTCGGGAAGCGGAACAGGTAGATTCCCGCCGCCATGATCAGCGTTGCCAGCGTAAGAACAATATACTCTCCCAGAGTTGTCAGAACCTTCGATTGCTTCTTCATTTTCCGTAGTTTCTCCGCAGTAATTTTTTAAGTTATTTTCATAATTAGAATAGCACAAAATACGGAAATTGTCAAGACTTGCAAAAAATTGTCTTCTCTGCCGCCGCCTCACGCTCTTGCATCCGTCCGGCTCATGTGCTATAATATACAGGCATTTTATCGATCTTCAAAGGTGTATATCGAAATATGAATACAAAAACGGAATATATCCGCACCGCACCCCGCCGCAAGGTGTTCATGCAGGGTCTGCGGGACGGCATCCCCATTGCTCTGGGCTATTTTGCCGTGTCCTTTTCCCTCGGAATCGCCGCACGGAACGCCGGACTTACCGCATGGCAGGGCTTTCTGACCAGCCTGCTCATCAACGCATCCGCCGGGGAATACGTCGGCTTCACAATCATCTCGCTCGGCGGCACGTACCTCGAAATGGCGCTCATGACATTCATCGCCAACGCGCGCTATCTGCTCATGAGCTGTGCGCTCAGCCAGAAATTCCATCCGGCAACAAAACTCATTCACCGGCTCGCCGTCGGCTACTATATTACCGATGAGCTGTTCGGCATCGCCATTGCCCGCGACGGTTTCCTCGATCCCTATTATTCGTATGGCGCCATCGTGATTGCCTCGCCTGCATGGGCGTTCGGGACGCTGTTCGGCGTGATCATGGGAAATATGCTCCCGCTCCGCGTCGTCAGTGCACTCAGCGTCGCACTGTACGGCATGTTCATCGCCATCATCATCCCGCCGTCGCGGAAAAACCGCGTGGTCGCGGCGTTTGTGCTCATCAGCTTTGTGTGCAGCTGGGGCGTGAAGTTCATCCCCGTATTCGCATCTCTCTCCGGCGGCACGATGACCATCCTTCTGACCGTCGTCATCTCCACTGCCGCTGCGCTGCTCTTCCCCGTCAAGAATAACGAACCTGCAAAGGAGGACGAAAATCATGACGCATAACGTCTATCTCTACCTGCTCGTCATGGTTGCCGTGACGTACGCAATCCGTGTCCTCCCGCTGACGCTCATCCGGAAGCCGATCCGGAGCCGGTTCATTCAGTCGTTCCTGTACTACGTCCCGTACGTGACGCTCGCCGTGATGACGTTCCCCGCCATCACCGAGGCGACGCAGTCTTCCATCGCGGGATTCGCGGCACTCGTCGTAGGTGTGGTACTGTCGTGGTTCGGCGGAAGTTTGTTTCAGGTGGCGGCATCCTGCTGCGGCGTGGTATTCCTGCTGGAGCTGATTTTGATATGATTTCTTGGGGAAAAACTTTTTTGAAAAAAAGTTTCCCCAAACCCCTTTTCAAAAAACTTCAATCTGGGGAATGGATAATGAAATACCAAATTTTCAGTTCATCGGATATTCCGTATGGCGTGATTTATCTGCTGAACGACGCTTCCGACGTTCCCGCACTTTCTCATGCGGCGGTCGTTTCTGTGGAGGTGCCGGACTGGAACCGGGATCTGTCACCGTGGAAGGCGGCACGCGTCTTCCGGAAAGGGGACGATTTCGCGGGCGGTGCGGAAGAATTTCTGCGGGAGCTGACAGAAGCGGTGACGGAAGCGGAGAAAACGCTTGGATTTGTACCGTCATTCCGTGGAATCGCGGGATATTCTCTCGCCGGACTGTTTGCCGTGTGGGCGCTGTATCAGACGGACACGTTCGACCGTGCGGCGTCCATGTCGGGTTCGCTGTGGTTCGACGGATTCACGGAATTCATGGAGGAACAACGTCCGGTAAAGGTGCCGTCAAAAATGTACCTGTCGGTCGGCGAACGGGAAAAGCAGACGAAAAACGCCCGCATGGCGCAGGTGGAAGTCTGCACGGTTCGTACGGCGGAAAAATTCCGGCAGTACGGCACGGACGTGTGGATGGAGCTGAATCCGGGCGGGCATTTTGATGAGGTTCTCTTCCGTATCGAACGCGGTCTCCGGTGGATCGGAGAATAATCAGATAAACGAAAAAGGCAGTACGCGCACTGCCTTTTGTTGTTTCGGAAAATGAATTTATTTATTCTGCGGGAACAAACGATACAACGATTGCGCCGGGGCCGGAATGGGTACCGATGACGCAGCCGAGCTGACCGATCGTAAGCTGATCCATGTGATCGCCGTAGAGATCCTTGCTGTCTTCCAGATATTTCTTTACGGCACCGTCCGCGAGATCACCGGCGTAGGTAAGAACAACAGGCTTGGTAAAGTCGATGCCGCCTGCGGCGCGGATGCTGTCGTTGAGCATCTTGTGACTCATGGCGATGCCGCGTGCCTTACCGACGGTTTCCAGTTTGCCTTCGCCGTTGAGGGTCAGAATGGGCTTGATGTTCAGAAGATCGCCGACGGCCGCCGAGGTCTTGGAGATGCGTCCGCCGCGCTTGAGGTATTCGAGCGTTTCCAGACGTACGAACAGACGCGCCTTTTTGCGCATTTCATCGAGTTCTTCGAAGATCTGCGCCGCAGATTTTCCGGCGTCACGGAGCATGATCGCACGTTCGATGAGCACCTGTTCCCCCGCCGTCGCGGAAAGGCTGTCGATCACGTATACCCGTCCGGGATAATCGGCCGCTGCAACGACGGCACTCTGATAAGTCCCGGAAAGACCGCTGGAAATCGTGATTACCACAACATCGTCACCGGCGCGGACGGCTTCTTCGAACATTGCCGCGAATTCGCTGACGTTTACCTGACTGGTGCGTGCAACTTCCTTGTTTGCTTCGAGTTTCTGGAAAAATTCGTCGGGAACGATGTCAATCCCGTCGCGGTATTCCGTGCCGGCGAGGATGGTTCTGAGGGGAGCAAAGCCGATGTTCTGCTGTTCTGCGAAGCTGACCTTGATGTCGGATGCCGAGTCCACGATGATTTTTACACTCATGATACTGTTCCTTTTTATTGATAATTAATATTTGACAACATTTCACACATTATACCACAACCGGAATCAAATTGCAATAACTTTCCAGAAAAATAAAAAAATTCCCGTCAGAAAAACAGAGCCGTCCGGTTCCGGATGACTCTGTTCAGCGTTTACAGATATTTTTCGCGGATGTATTTTTCGAGTATTTTATTGTCCACATACTCCGCAATAAGTTCAATCGCCTTGAAACCACCTTTTGCAAAAGCATCCGCGGCACATTGGTTAAGATAGTCTTCCGGCAAATACCCCGCAAGCACTGTCAGACCATTTACACCATTTTTTCGGTATTCATCCTCTGCAATCTCCTGTACAGCATTTTCCGACATAAAATCAATAAACGAAAGTATTTCTCTGACACCACCTTCACGGTAAAGTTCCCGTCCTGCTTCATCTACACTGTCCTCATA
>JBGVOJ010000367.1:0-2312 GCA_045126415.1 Eubacteriales bacterium
ATGATGACCTTCGAATAGTCGTCAACTTCTTCCGACCAGAGCGGGAAGACGTTCGCGGACACCGTCTTGATCGGCTCCTTGATGAGCCAGCACAGCTGGTCGAGCATATGTACGCCCCAGTCGAGGAGCATGCCGCCGCCGTGGTCCTTCATGCCGCGCCAGTTGTACATATCGCCGTTGCCGTTCGGGGACTGGATGCGGGATTCTATCATGTACGGCTTGCCGATCTCGCCGTTTTCGATCGCGGTCTTGATCATCATGAAGTCGCGGTCCCAGCGGCGGTTCTGGTGAACCGTGAACAGCTTGCCGCAGCGTTCGGACGTGTCGATCATGCGCTGAAGTTCTTCGCTGGTCATTGCCACCGGTTTTTCGGACATGACGTTGAAGCCCGCTTCCATCGCGCGGCACGCCATTTCACAGTGGTAATTGTTCGGTGTTCCGACGAGGACGAGGTCGAATCCGCCTTCGTGTGCGAAGAAATCGTCGAGGTTGTCGTATGCCGCAAGACCTCTTTCCTTTGCGTAAGCCAGACGCGCCGGGTCGATGTCGTACGCCGCAACGGGTTCAAACGGGACATCCGCACGGCGGACAGCGTCCACGTGATAACCGCCTGCCATTCCTCCGAAACCGATAATACCGAGTTTGTATGCCATAATTTCCTCCGTTCTGCCGTAGGGCAGCATATATTTTTCTTTATTTTATACGTTTTTATCAAAAATGTCAATCCTGTATGCAAAAAATCCCGTATTTTTATAAGATATTCTCCAAACCACCTTGACATCGCTACAGGAAAATGCTATAATGCACAATAAATTCGTTCTATATCAGGAGTGACTGTCATGAAAATCACAATGATCGTTCTTGCCATCCTGTGCTACATGATTATGGTCATGTACATTGGTGTGCGGTGTTCCAAAAACAACAAATCGTCCGACGATTTCTACCTCGGCGGACGAAAGCTCGGCCCGTTCGTCACGGCGATGAGCGCGGAAGCTTCCGACATGTCCTCGTGGCTGCTGATGGGGCTTCCGGGCGTTGCTCTGCTGACCGGCGTTTCCGGCGGTACCACCGGTTTCGCTGAAGCGTTCTGGACCGCACTGGGTCTCGGGATCGGTACCTATCTGAACTGGCTGATCGTGTCCCGACGGATCCGTATTTATTCCGAGAAAAACAATTCCGCGACCATTCCGGATTTCTTCTCCAACCGTTTTGGCGACAAATCCGGCATCCTTACGCTGATCGCAGCGCTCGTTATCATCGTTTTCTTTGTACCGTACACCGGCTCCGGATTTGCGGCCATCGGGAAGCTCTTCAATTCTCTGTTCGGCATTGACTATCATGTCGCTCTGATCGTCGGCGGCGCGGTCATCGTGTTCTATACCATGGTCGGCGGCTTCCTTGCGGCATCCACCACGGACTTCATTCAGTCCATCGTCATGAGCATTGCTTTATTCGTTATCGTATGCTTCGGGATTGAGAATGCGGGCGGTATGGCTGCTGTTGCCGAAAACGCAAAGGCACTCACTTCCTCCGGTACCCTCTCCGAATACTTCAGCCTGACCGGTACCGACGGTGCATACGGCTTCCTCCCCATCGTATCGACGCTTGCGTGGGGGCTTGGTTACTTCGGTATGCCGCACATCCTGCTCCGCTTCATGGCAATCGAAGATACCGACAAGCTCAAGCTCTCCCGCCGGATCGCAACCGTATGGGTCTTCATCTCCATGGGCATCGCGATCCTGATCGGCTACATCGGTCTGACTTTCGCCATCAACCACGGCTTCGTTGTAGACGGTATCGCAGCGGAAGGCTTTGACGCGGAACGTATCATTATTTATATGTCCGACACCATTGCCGGTTTCGACAGCTTCGCAGCGATCATTGCCGGTCTGATTCTCGCCGGTATTCTCGCCGCAACGATGTCCACCGCGGACTCCCAGCTTCTCGCGGCTGCTTCCGCCGTTTCCGAAAATATCGTCAAGCGATTTGTATGGAAAAACATCTCCGTCAAAAAGCAGATGTGGGCGGCCCGGATTTCCGTTGCCATCATTTCCGTGATCGCGCTCATTCTCGCGTGGAATCCGGACAGCTCCGTCTTCCGTATTGTATCGTTCGCATGGGCAGGCTTCGGCGCGGCGTTCGGTCCGGTCATGCTGTTCGCGCTGTTCTGGAGACGCACCAACAAATGGGGCGCACTCGCCGGCATGATTTCCGGCGGCGTGATGGTCTTTGCGTGGAAGTACGGCATCAGCCGTCTCGGCGGTGCGTTCGCGATTTACGAACTTCTCCCCGCGTTCATTGTTTCCTGCATT